>CAMPJQ010000107.1 GCA_946886925.1 uncultured Terrimonas sp. | reverse complement strand
GGGAATCATTTACCCTTATGGAAGTAAGTATTTCCATAGGTGTAAATATAAAAGCTGTAGCGCAAACAGGAGCGCCGCATTGGGCGAGAATAAGGTTAGCGCCCAGGGTTCTCAAAAAAGTGGTTTTGCCCGACATATTGGAACCGGTAACCAATAAAAGCCTGTTCCGTTTTCCAGCTTCAAAATCATTGGCTACGCATTCGGCAAAAGGAATAAGCGGATGGGCCATTTGTTCAGCCTTCACATACAAGGTTTCGTTTTGATTAACCTGCGGATAAGCAAACTGAGGGTTATTAAATGCAAAGCTTGCCAGTGCATTCAAACATTCTATATCGCCAACTGCATGGAGCCAGCGATCAAAATTGTCCTTATGTCGTTCTTTCCACTGTTCCAGTGCCAGTATGCATTGTATATCATACATTGCAAGACTGTTCAGGAAAATATTCACCAGCAGGTTCAGGCGCTGATCAAAAAAGGAAGAAAGTTTTGCCAGCGTACCTATGGCGCTGTGGGCATTGCCTGCGGTTTGCTGTAATTGTTTCAACACAGACGATGAGCCGGTTTCAACCGTTACAAATGTTTTTAAAATACCGGCATACTGTTCCAGGATGGATTGTTTTTTGCTGATGAGCTGGTGCTGCGCGTGTATATATTTTGCATAACGGGCTGTTATAAGCCATGTGGCAACTACGCCTGTAGCCACATATAATATATTGCCGGTGGCGATATAGTACAGAAAAGACGGAATGGTATATAGAGGCAGTATCCAGCGCACTACCTGAAGCCATTTTCTTTTGTGCAGGTCGGTTGCCGGTTTCAGCCATTCCGCAATGCCGTGCAGATTGCCTTCCGCTTCGGCCCGCAATAAGCCATGGGTGGTAATAAGTTGCCTTTTATCGGGCTGGTTTGAAAGGAATTGAACGGCTTGTTGTCTTGCGGTAATATATGCAGCATCTGATAAAGGTTGCTGTAACAGCGTTGCCAGATATTCCCTGCCATGCGCTGTAGAGCAGCGGTTAAGCAAATGAAACAGGGAACGGGGGCCAAAAATATCAAGATCTTCTGCATACCCTTTGCTGTTTGCAAAGGAGCTTCCATCATCCAGCCGGTTAGGTTCATTGTTGAGAATGCCCAGTTCATTGGTATTGATGAATAATAATTTTTCAAAAACTGCCTTCTTTTCCTTTAACCTTAAGGCGTACAATACCAACACCAGAAACGCGGTAAACAACAGCAGGGAAAGAAACAGTAAACCGGTTGACCAGTGTTTAAAAAAGAAATACCCTGACACAGCGAAAGCTGCAAAAGCCAGGAGCCGCAATAGGGCCGATACCGCTATTTTTCTTTTAAAAGACAGAACGGCTTTGGTATACGATCCAATCTTCTCCTGGTAAAATGAATGCGCAGCCATTTTGAAGACCGCTGGTTATATGATATCAAGCGCTTTGGCAAAAAAGTAAACAACAAAGGGGAGTGTAACCGTGATAAAATTACCGGCGAATGCGTATACTAAGAAAAAAACAACCACGGAAAGTAAAAAAAGAAGCCAGTACAGACCACGGGATTTTTTGTTAACAGTATCCATATCTGATCATTAATTTGTCGCAAATATAACGAGGATTTGCTTTGTATAGAGGAAGAATGGGAAAATTTATACCCTGTCTGTATTTTTGTCTCATTACATTTACAATGTTGCTTAAAAGAAAGCATTGCCGCCCGGCATACATACAATATGATAAAGATACATTTTTATATACGTTTTAATACCCGGTTCGGGGAGTCTCTGCTGCTTTCGGGCAATATTCCGCAATTGGGCGGCATGGTTTCCGGTGCTGCGGTTACCATGAATTACCTGAATGAAGAATACTGGAGCTATGATTTGGAGCTACACACAACTCCGGCAGATTTGCCCGGTTTAATTCAATATAAATACCTTTTTAAAGATAAAAGTGGCAGAATTACCGAAGAATGGAATGATGGCAAGCTAATAGATATCAAAAAGATTACCGCCACTGAAATTCACATGCAGGATACCTGGAATTTTGCCGGGCAGTACGACAATGTTTTTTTTACTTCGCCATTCCGGGAAGTACTATTACCCAATGCCAAATCGCCGGTGAAACCCCTGCCTTACCAGGGCAGTACGCATATTTTTAAAGTGAAAGCACCCCTGCTTCAAAAAGATGAAGTGATTTGCCTGTTAGGTGGCAGTGCGCTGCTCGGAGAATGGAATACCGCCCGGCCGGTATGGATGACCATGGAAAACAACTGGTGGACAGCTAAGATCAATCTCCTTACAGACACCTTTCCCGTTGCCTATAAGTATGCTGTTTATAATAAAAAACTTAAACAGTTTATCCGGTATGAGGATGGCGACAACCGCCTGCTGCATGATAGCCCGGGTGAAAAAAAGCTTATCATACTACACGATGGTTTTGTGCATTTTGCTGATGCCACCTGGCGGGGCGCGGGCGTAACGATTCCCGTATTTGGTTTACGCAGCACTAAGAGCCTGGGTACCGGAGAATTTACCGATATTAAACTGCTGGTTGACTGGGCTAAAAAAACCGGCTTCCGGCTCATACAATTATTGCCGGTAAATGATACAACGGATACGCATACCTGGAGGGACTCTTATCCGTACAATGCTATCTCGGCATTTGCATTACACCCTCTATATTTGAATGTGGAAAGCATAGCACGGAAAGAAGATGAGCAAATCATAAAATCGCTGGGCAAAAAAAAGAAGCAACTGAACGGCCTTGAAGAAATCGATTATGAAGAGGTGATGCGCTATAAATGGAAGATCATTAAACAATTGTACCAGGCGCAGAAGAATATTTTTTTTCAGGGTGAGCCCTACCAGCAATTCCAGGAAGCCAATCAGCACTGGCTGATTCCCTATGCCGCATACAGTTACCTGCGGGATAAAAACAGTACGTCGAAATACACCGCATGGAAGCAATACAGCAGCTACGATAAGAAGGCGATAGAAAAATTAACCGGCGTTGGCCAAAAACATTTTGACGACGTAGGTATATATTATTTTATACAATTCCACCTGCATGCCCAACTAAAAGCCGCTACCGATTACGCACATGAGAACGGGATAATTGTAAAAGGGGATATACCCATTGGAGTAAATCGTTATAGTTGCGATGCCTGGATGGAACCGGAACTGTTTCATATGGACATGCAGGCAGGCGCCCCACCCGATGACTTTGCTGTAAAAGGCCAGAACTGGGGTTTTCCTACCTACAACTGGGAACGCATGAAGCAGGACGGGTATGAATGGTGGCACAGGCGCTTTAAACAGATGAGCAATTACTTTGATGCCTTTCGCATAGATCATATACTCGGCTTTTTCAGGATCTGGAGTATTCCGGCGCACGCAGTAGAAGGAGTAATGGGACATTTTGTTCCCGCTATTCCGGTTGACGCAGAAGTTTTTTCAAAGAGAGGGACATATTTTGATTACAGGCGTTTCTGTGAACCTTATATTACAGATGCGGTATTGTATGAATTGCTTGGAGAGAACAGAAACCTGGTTAAAGATTTCCTGGAACTCGATGAGGATGGCTCCTATCATCTTAAAGCATCATTTTCAACCCAGCGTAAGGTAGAAACCTATTTTGCGGCGTTAGAGATAAATGAAGAAAACATATTGCTTCAATCCGTATTGTATGACCTTATTTCCAATGTCATTCTTTTTGAAGAAGAAGGATCACAGCGGAAGCAGTATCATTTTAGGATAGCCATTGAAAACACAAGTTCTTTCAGGCATCTCGACGGTCGTCTGCAGCAGCAATTAAGAGCATTGTATATAGAATATTTCTTCCGCAGCCAGGACGAGGTTTGGGCAACGCATGCCATGTATAAACTACCTGCCCTTAAAAGGTCTACCAACATGCTCATCTGCGGTGAAGACCTTGGTATGGTACCGCATTGCGTACCGGAAATTATGCGGCAATTGGGCATATTGAGTCTCGAAATTCAAAGAATGCCCAAACAGGCGGGAGTGGAATTTTTTAATCCTGCCAACGCTCCCTATATGTCTGTTATCACGCCATCTACGCACGACATGAGCACTATCCGCGCCTGGTGGGAAGAGAACCGGGAGAAAACACAGCATTTTTTCAATAATGAAATGCTGCATCCCGGCCTGGCCCCGTATTATTGCGAGCCATGGATCAACAAAGCCATTGTTATACAGCATTTGTATTCACCGGCCATGTGGAGCGTTTTTTTATTGCAGGACCTGATGGGTATTGATGGAAAGTTACGGAGGGAAGACCCGGCAAAAGAAAGGATCAACATTCCCGCCATACCACGCTACTACTGGCGTTACCGGATGCATATTACGCTGGAGCAGCTTTTAAAAGAGAAGGATTTTAATAATGAGCTGATCAGTTATATCCATTCGAGCGGCAGGGTTTAGTATAAAATTCCTGATCCGGCATTTTATACAAATGTCACTAGGGCTTATCATTTGGTATTTGCCTTATCCTGCATCCCGAAACTTGTAACCTGAAACTATACCCTACAAGCTTTCTTATAATCGTTTTTTTGCAACCATTGCAGAACCTTATCCCGCTGATCACCCTGAACAATGATTTCCCCATCCTTTACAGCTCCCCCGGTACCGCAATGGTTTTTTAATTTTTTACCCAGCGATTCAAGGTCGTCCTCGTTGCCTTTAAATCCATATATAATTGTCACTGTTTTTCCGGCACGCCGTTTTGCATCTGCTATAATCCTTAAGGGCTGCTGTGCCGGAGACAGTGTTTCGATATTTTTATTTTCTTCTTTAAAAGAAAAAGAAGGATCTGTGCTGAACACATACCCACGGTTGTCTGGCTTATTTTTCTTAGACATGTTCCGGATATTTCAGATCAATACAGCTTTTAAACTTAGATCGGTACTAACTGCGTGATGAATAACAGCGCCAACACTCACATAATCAACCCCTGTTTGGGCATACGCGGCTACATTATCAAGATTAATCCCACCACTGGCTTCAGTTTCAAATTTTCCATTGATTATCCTTAAAGCGTCCGGTAACTGTTCAGGCGTAAAATTATCAAGCATTATCCTGTTTGCTTTACCAAATGCCACCACCCGCCTTATATCATCAATATTCCTGGTTTCTATTTCAATTTTTAAACCATTCTTTTTTTCCTGCACATAAGCATAGGCTTTTGCCAGCGCCTTTTCAATGCCTCCGCAATAATCTATATGATTGTCTTTCAGCATAATCATGTCATACAATCCCATACGATGATTTAAACCCCCGCCAATACGAACCGCTTCTTTTTCCAGCAAGCGGAAATTGGGCGTAGTTTTTCGGGTATCCAGCAGCCTGGTGTGATACCCCTTTAGCTGATCAACATATTTGCGCGTAAGCGTAGCTATACCGCTCATCCGCTGCATGCAGTTTAATACCAGCCTTTCGCACTGCAATATGGTATGCACCCTGGCCTCTACCTCAAAAGCTGTTTCTCCAATGTTCATTACGTCGCCATCTTTTTTGAAAGCAGTGAATACAACATCATGCTGCACGTATCGGAATATTCTTTCTGCAACTTCCATCCCGGCTAAAATGCCTTCTTCCTTTATTTTCAAAATGGCTTTACCTTTTGCATCCGGCGAAATGCAACTTAATGTAGAATGATCGCCATCGCCGGTATCTTCCTGCAGCGCATTTTGGATTAGAAATGAAAGTGCTTGTTCGTATGCTTTCATAAAGCAAATCTAAATGAAAATACAGAAAGATAAAGCAGTGCTATGAACAATCATCAGCCAGCAGCACGTGTTGTTGATTTCTTTTCTTCCCTCACCCTTGTAAATCTATTATTAACCTGTGATAAACCATTCCGGCAATACATTCAAAGCAAAATTGTTAATCGAAATATTATGCACAAAAATCGAAGGAAAACCTACATGCGGCGAATAGATTATGCAACGGCTGAAACATTGATCATATTTGTATCGTCAACGTTGATATATAAAATCCTTCCCCTGAAATACCAGCTCTGAAAATCAACCATTCATAATCCCTGATCCGATCTTATGAAATAAGCTGATCCACTGTTCATGAATAACCGAAAAAACTTAATTCTGTATCCTCCCGAAAAACAGGAACCTTTGAGAACCGCTATTTTCCATTTCTATGAAACCTGCAATTTCCTGTGAAACCGCTAAGAGTAAGGAATAACACAGCGCCTGCCTGTACACGATGAAAACATAACCTCTGATGAAAAAATTAGTAAACCGAACATTGCTGTTCGGTTTTTTTATGATCAGTGCGGATTGTATAAACGAAAAGCTGCTGCCTTCTGGCAGCAGCCTGATGAATAATTATTTTTATTACTTCTTTAAAAGTTAAACCCGAGCCTAAGCCCCAGCAAGGAAACCCTTGTGTCAAAATCCTTAAGGCGGGTCGTTTCATAACGAATACCGGCTTCAAATTTCCCAAGGTTAACACCCACAGAGGGGGCGAAAGTAAAACCACCGTCTTTTTGTTTAAAAATCTCATCGCTTTCGCTCGTAGCCTCATACACGGTATAGGAAGCATAACCCGCCTCTCCCATTACAAAAAACTTTTCGGCAAAAATATATTTATAGCCAAGTTTTAGTGGAATGTGACTACCTATTTTAATATCTTCTTCACTAACCGATTTGGGCATTACCAGCAGTGCTCCGGGTGTAAAGGTTACATATCCCGGTCCAGCCTTATAAGAGAATCTTAAACTGAGTCCGAATTCGGAGCTGAAAACATCCTTAATATCAGCGTCTCCCACCAAAGGACCGCCTTCAAAACCAAAACCAAAGCTAAAGGCCTTGCCATCTTTCTGGGCATAAACCTGGCCAACATAAAGCGTTGATAAAGCAACAACAAAGAGTAGAATTACTTTTTTCATAGAATGATTTACTACATAACGGTTATGTAACAGGAAGATTGTGTAAACAGGGGATGCCCGCCCGGGTTCTATTATGTAGTTTTAAGCCGGATAGAAAGGTGATTATTTTTTCTTCAAAGTATAACTTAAGGAGGATTGTATTCTGTTTTGTTCTTTATCCAGCATCACAATTGTTGCTTCGTCTTCTTTTAAATAGTATTTAGATTCATCCGGCCTGTCATAATTCAAAAAAAACACTGATGCTTCCTTATCTGTTTTTATCCCTTTTAATACATCCCACTTGCCTTTACTGGTGAATGTAGTATCACCTGTGTTTACACCCAGGTAGGTTTCCTTCAGAATATAACTATTATTATCTGCATTAGCCACATCCTGGTATAGCGTTAATTCAGTTTTTACTCCTTCGCAATCTGCACATGGCAATACGCCTTCAAACACCCCAATAAGCATCCGTGTAGCGTCTGGCTCGCCGGGAATTTTAGTTTTAACAGCGAGAGCGGAATCTATATTGTGCGTTGTGGCGGGAGTGGTATCGGGGCGGCTATTGCATGCAATAAACAACACAATAATACAAACAGGCAGCAATATTTCTTTCATACTTATTTGTCTTTTACTAAAGATAAAAAAAGTAAACAGATCCGCAGGTGTTGCTTAAAATATTTTGAAAAAATCATGCGAAATAATGTTTCTCTTTTTGCGGATAAAATTTCCATTTTACTTCACCGATATGTGTATGCGCTTTAATACTGCTCCCATTATAGAATTTAAAAAACTGGTAATTCTCATGACCTGACCTTGACTGTATAACAGATTGATCTTCTGAATCAATATACACATCTCCGGAAATAACTTCCAGTGTGGCTTCTTCACGTACAAAAAGTTCATCGAGATGAGAATGAACGTTGCCTAACCAATTTTTTGTTTTCAGTTTTTTGTATGATCCTGATACGAACAGATTACCCGCAACCTGGCGAAAATGCACAACACTTTCGTCTGGCACATAAATTTTTATTCTAATGGTATCATTTTTGGCCAATAAAGCCGGGAACAATTGATTTGATATCGTTATGCGATCACCTGTGAACATCAGCTC
>CAMPJQ010000106.1 GCA_946886925.1 uncultured Terrimonas sp. | reverse complement strand
AAAAAGAAATTGAAACGGCGCAAATGAATCCGCCAACATCGCTGCCCCAGCTGGCCCCACTGCTCGAAGATCTGAAAAACAGATATAATACGATTGCCGCGCAATACGAAAACAACAATGAGGAAGCCGACAGTGACAACCGGGAATGGGTGGCCCTGTTAGGCGTACAGCTTAATGATTTCGCGGGTGATATAGCCACGCTGGCGCCCTGGTTACTAATGCAGCCACCGTCGCCTGCGTTTCAGAACATCGTTAATGATATAGATTACATCCCAACGCTGATACAATTGTGCAGTATACAAACAGAAGTATTGCCAAAAGTAAAATCGCATTACCAGCAATCCAATACGGCGCAGGAAAATGACTGGTTAGACATGATGGTATCGCGTATCATTCAATCTGCAAAACGCGCCAAAGAAAGAATTCTCGATCTGGATGATCTGGCCAGGCAATGCGATGAATTTGCAAATGTTGAGTATGACTTTTTGTACGACAAAACGCAGCACCTGCTCGCTATAGGCTATAATGCCGAAGAGCACCGGCGCGATAACAGTTATTACGATTTGCTTGCCTCTGAAGCAAGACTTGGAAACTTTGTTGCGATAGCGCAGGGGAAATTACCGCAGGAAAGCTGGTTTGCCCTGGGGCGGCAGCTTACCAGTTTTGGCTCGGCGCCGGCTTTACTTTCGTGGAGCGGCTCCATGTTTGAATACCTTATGCCGTTACTGGTGATGCCATCGTATGAAAACACACTGCTGGATCAAACGCATAAAGCCGTAGTACAAAAACAAATTGATTACGGTAATAAAAGGGATGTGCCCTGGGGTATTTCGGAGTCGGGCTATAATATGATTGATGCCAATATGAATTACCAGTATAAGGCTTTTGGCGTACCCGGAACCGGTTTCAAACGCGGGCTGGGAGAAGAACTGGTTATATCGCCCTATTCCTCCATAATGGCTTTAATGGTAATGCCTGAAGAAGCCTGCCAGAATCTTCAGCTCATGGCAAAAAAGGAATTTGCCGGTACTTATGGTTTTTATGAGGCGATAGATTATACCCCCTCGCGTTTGCCGAGAGGCCAGGAACATGTTATCATTCACTCCTTTATGGTACATCATCAGGGCATGGCTTTATTGTCGCTTTCGCATTTGCTGCTCAATCAGCCCATGCAAAAACGCTTTATGACAGATGTGCAGTTCCAGGCAACACTGCTGTTATTACAGGAACGCATACCCCGTGTTACTGCATTAAGCGCGCCTAATATACACATTGCAGATGCAGCAAGCGAGGTGAGCAAGGAAGATGATGCATTTATGCGTGTTATCAGCACACCTCAAACTGCTACTCCCGAAGTACAATTGCTTTCCAACGGAAGGTACCATGTTATGGTTTCCAATGCAGGAGGAGGCTACAGCAGGTGGAAAAATATTGCTGTAACCCGCTGGCGTGAAGACAGCACCTGCGACAACTGGGGTAATTTCTGTTATATACGAGATCTGGAAAACAATGAGTACTGGTCGTCTGCTTACCAGCCTGCATTACAGGGTGGCGATCATTACGAAGCTGTGTTTTCACAGGGACGGGCTGAGTTCCGCCGTCGCGACTTTTCTATTGAAGCGCATACCGAAATAGTAGTATCGCCCGAAGATGATGTGGAACTGAGAAGGCTGCATCTTACCAACCGGTCGCGTAAAAAAAGAATCATTGAAGTAACCAGCTATGCCGAAGTAGTGCTGGCGCCGGTAGGTTCCGATGCTTCACATCCCGCATTCAGCAACCTGTTTGTACAAACCGCTTTGCTGAAGGAAAGTCATGCTATTGTATGCACACGCCGTCCGCGTTCGCAGCACGAGCAGCCACCTTCCATGTTTCATTTAATGAAAGTATATCATGCAGACATACAAAATATAGCCTACGAAACAGACAGAACAAAATTTACCGGCCGTGGCAATACCATTCATCAGCCGTTGGCCATGCAACAGGCTGCATCACTTTCGTCTACACAGGGTTCTGTACTGGACCCTATCATTTCCATACAATACAGAATAGAAGTTGATCCGCAGCAAACTGCCGTAATTGATATGATAACCGGCATTGCAGAAACAAGAGAAGACTGCAATGGCATGATAGAAAAATACCAGGATAAATTTCTGGTAGACCGCGGATTCGAATTATCCTGGACCCACAGCCAGATCATATTGCGTCAGATCAATGCAACAGAAGCGGATGCGCAGTTGTATGCTAAACTGGCCAGCGCGGTCATTTATACGAATTCTGAAATGCGCGGAGCTTCCGACCTGATTGCTCGCAATAACCGTGGACAATCCAGCCTGTGGAGCCACTCCATTTCCGGCGACCTCCCTATTGTTTTGGTGAAGATTGAGGATGTGAACAATATTGAACTGGTAAAACAGATGATCCAGGCACATGCCTACTGGCGCTTAAAAGGAATGACTGTTGACCTGGTTATCTGGAATGAAGATCATGGCAGTTACAGGCATACACTTCAAAACCAGATCATGTCGCTGGTAGTTCCGCTGGTAGGCGCCCAAATCAATGAAGATCCCGGCGGTGTTTTTATACGCTCTGCAGATCAGCTTTCCAATGAAGATCATATTCTTTTTCAAACGGTGGCACGGGTGGTGTTGTCTGACAGGTTTGGTTCTCTTGAAGAACAGATCAACAGGACTGTAAAAATAAAAAATGTAATTCCTTATTTTACCCCGGTCAAATTTTATCCTTCAACCCCTACTGCTGTTGCACTGCCCGAAGACCTGCAGTTCTTTAACGGCACCGGTGGTTTTTCGGAAAACGGAAGAGAATATATTATTATAACACAGCCGGGGAAAGTAACCCCTGCCCCATGGTGTAATGTAATTGCCAATGCTGAATTTGGCACTATCATATCCGAAAGCGGACAGGCATATACCTGGTTGGAAAATGCGCACGAGTTCAGGCTTACACCATGGAATAATAATCCTGTAAATGACCTCGAAGGAGAATGTTATTACCTGCGGGATGAAGAAAGCGGGAGATTCTGGTCGCCTGCTCCATTGCCTGCAAGAAGCAAAACACCGTACATTACCAGGCATGGTTTCGGATACAGCACGTTTGAGCACAGCGAAGATGGCATCTATTCTGAAATGACCGTGTTTGTTGACCTTGATACCGGTGTAAAGTTTACCATACTCAAAATTCATAACCGGTCGGGCAGGCAAAGGAAATTATCTGTTACCGGCTATGTGGAATGGGTGCTGGGAGAGTTTCGCCCGAAAACACAAATGCACGTGGTAACCTCAGTCGAAAGCGATACAGGAACCATCTTTGCGCGAAATGCATACAATACGGAATTCGCCAACCGCGTAGCTTTTTTTGATGCCGATGGCATGCTGGATTCTTTTACCTGCGACAGAAAAGAATTTTTAGGCCGTAACGGATCCTCACGCAATCCGGCTGCTATGAATAAAGTGAAGCTTTCAGGAAAATCGGGGCCTGCGCTCGATCCATGTGCAGCTATACAAACTACCCTTGAGTTAGCCAATGAAGAATCGCATGAAATTATATTTAAGCTGGGGGCCGCAAAAACGCATGGAGATGCACTGCATATTATTGAACAATTTAAAACCCACGCCAATATTTATCAGGCTTTGGACAAAGTAACCCATTTCTGGCAGCACACATTAGAAACCATCCAGGTGGAAACACCAGATCCGGCATTGAATATTCTCGCCAACGGTTGGCTGAACTATCAAACCCTCGCCTCCAGAATATGGGGTAGAAGTGGTTATTATCAATCGGGCGGGGCGTTTGGTTTCAGAGATCAGTTGCAGGATATTCTATCGCTCATGTATGCTAAACCCGATATAGCACGTCAACAAATAGTATTGAATGCTTCCAGGCAGTTCAGGGAAGGAGATGTACAGCATTGGTGGCATCCGCCTTCGGGAAGAGGTGTGCGTACCACCTGCTCCGACGATTTTTTATGGCTGCCCTATGTAGTTGCAAAATACACAGTGCATACAGGTGATGCCGGAATATTGGAAGAACCTGTCGGCTATCTTGAAGGCAGGATGCTGAATGAGGGAGAAGAATCCTATTACGATCTGCCCTCCCGTTCCAATCAAACAGCCAGTTTGTATATACATTGCACAAAGGCGATAGAAAGAGGGCTTCGTTTTGGAGAACATGGATTGCCTTTAATAGGATCCGGCGACTGGAATGACGGCATGGATAAAGTAGGGGAAAAAGGAAAAGGAGAAAGCGTGTGGCTTGCTTTTTTTCTGTATGATATACTAACACGTTTTGGCACAATTGCAGCAAACCAAAAAGATACAGCTTTTGAGCAAAAATGTCGTGAACAGTCTGAAATCCTCAGGAAAAATATTGAAGCCAATGCATGGGATGGGAATTGGTATCGCCGTGCTTATTTTGATGATGGCACACCTTTGGGTTCCTCCCAAAATGAAGAAGCCAGCATTGATTCCATTGCACAAAGCTGGAGCGTTTTGTCTAAAGCCGGAGATCCTCAAAGAACAAACACAGCCATGCAATCAGCAATCCAACACCTGGTGAAAAAAGACGCAGGGCTGATTCAGTTGCTGAACCCGCCTTTCGATAAATCAGACCTTAACCCTGGGTATATCAAGGGGTATGTGCCGGGTGTACGTGAAAACGGGGGGCAATATACACATGCTGCTATATGGCTGGTAATGGCCCTGATGGCTTTGAAACAAAAGGAAGAAGGTTGGGAATTGTTACAAATGATCAACCCTGTTAACAGGGGTAGCAGTGCCGAAACCATAGCAAAATATAAAGTAGAACCCTATGTAATAGCTGCCGATGTATATTTTGAACCCCTGCATCTTGGCCGCGGAGGATGGACATGGTACACCGGCTCTGCAGGGTGGATGTATCAATTGATCCTCGAATCGTTTTTGGGTATACAACAAAAAGGAGAACAACTGCATTTTGATCCCAGCACCCCCCCATCATGGTCTTCATTTAATATTCGGTACAAGTATATGGATACTTTGTACAATATTGGTATAAGGACATCCGGTGGTGATGAACATAAAATAATGGTTCGGGTGGACGGCAATACTTCGGAAAATACTTTTCTTCAACTGCACAATGATGGCAGTGAACATACAGTGGAAGTTGCGATAGCCTGAAGAAGGTTACAAGGTACAAGTTGCAGAGAGAGAAGTTGCAGGTTACAGGTAAGCATAGGACAACCTGTAACCTGAAACCCAAGCATAATCCCGTATGTCAAAAAAATTGCTTACATTAAGCGTTCTACAGAACAGATAATTTTAAGATCATGAATAATAAAATCGCTTCGCTTACAAAACTTCAGCAGGAAGGAAAAAACATTCACCGCCTTCCGTTTTCCATCCGGATATTGCTGGAAAACATACTTCGTAATCACGATGGCTTTGCCATTACCGATGAGCACCTGCATACTTTAACCGAATGGAATGCTGCAGGATCGGATAAAGATATTCCGTTTAAACCGGCACGTGTGCTGATGCAGGATTTTACCGGCGTTCCTGCCGTGGTAGATATCGCCTCTCTGCGTGCTGAAATGATCCGCAAAGGTGGCGACGGCTCAAGGATCAACCCGGCGATACCGGTAGATCTTGTGATTGATCACTCTGTGCAGGTAGATTTTTTTGGTACGGATTATTCTTATAAAAGCAACGTGGCATTAGAATATGAGCGCAATGCGGAACGATATAAACTTCTAAAATGGGCGCAAAAAGGATTAGACAATTTTACTGTTGTGCCTCCGGGCATGGGCATTTGTCACCAGGTAAACTTAGAATACCTGGCCAAAGGTGTTATTGAAAGAAACGGATGGGCCTTTCCCGACACGCTTGTAGGAACCGACTCGCATACTCCTATGGTAAATGGAATTGGTGTTTTGGCCTGGGGTGTTGGCGGCATTGAAGCCGAGGCTGCTATGCTGGGGCAACCCATTTATTTTTCGTGTCCGCAGGTGGTGGGTTTAAAATTAACGGGCAAAATCCCGCAGGGATGCACCGCCACCGATATGGTGCTTACCATAACAAAGCTGCTTCGCGATTATGGGGTAGTAGGAAAATTTGTTGAAGTATTTGGAAACGGGCTTGATCATTTAACGGTTACCGACAGAGCTACCATATCCAATATGTCGCCGGAATTTGGTTGCACGGTTACTTATTTTCCAATAGACGATCAAACGCTGGATTATATGAAACGCACTGCACGCAGCCAGCAACAGATTGATCTTGTAAAACAATATTGCCAGGAAAATATGCTGTGGCGCACAGGAAATGAATCCATTGAATATTCTCATGTGCTGGAATTGAACCTCGACAGTTTACGGCCTACGGTTGCCGGGCCAAAACGTCCGCAGGATAAAATATTATTGGAAGAGTTGGACGATAAATTCACAGAGGTGCTTAAGACAGAATTTTTAAGAGATTATGTTCCGTTTCACAGCCGCCAGGAACATGCCTGGCTTGCGGAAGGCGGTTCGGGCACCGAATTTTCGTATTCGCCACGCCATGAACATGCCGGCATTACTGTTGAAAAAGAAAACAACTTAAGATCTGTAAGAATAAAAATAAAAAACAAGGAATATGTGCTGAGTGATGGAAGCATTGTTATTGCAGCCATTACCAGTTGTACCAACACTTCTAACCCCGCAGTTATGGTGGGAGCAGGATTGGTAGCCAGGAAAGCTATTGAAAAGGGATTGCGCTCAAAGTCGTGGGTTAAAACAAGCCTGGCGCCTGGTTCCAAAGTAGTAACCAGTTACCTGCAACGGTCAGGGTTAGCCGAAGATCTGGAAGCCTTACGGTTTCATACCGTTGGATATGGTTGTACTTCCTGTATCGGCAACAGCGGTCCGCTTCCACCGCATATAGCCGAGGCCATAGACAAGAGCGAAATGATAGTAGCTTCCGTATTATCTGGCAACCGCAATTTTGAAGCAAGGGTACACCCGCAGGTAAAGATGAACTTCTTAATGTCGCCGATGCTGGTAGTTGCCTTTTCATTGGTAGGACGTGTGGATATTGATTTATTACATGATCCATTGGATTATGATCCCAATGGCGAACCGGTTTACCTGAAAGATATTTGGCCTACCCAGGAAGAAATCAATGAAACGATAAAAGCCTGTATGCGTGTTGAAGATTTTGAAAAGGTATACAGTGTAATTTTTGAAGGAGAAGAAGATTGGAAAAGCCTGGTAGCTCCCGAAGGTACAAAATATGTATGGGATGATCATTCCACCTATATACAGGAAGTGCCGTTTTTTCAAAACCTTAGACCGGCTCCGGAAAGATTATCCGATATAAAAGATGCGCGTGTGCTGTTATTTCTGGGTGATTCGGTTACCACGGACCATATTTCTCCGGCAGGCGCTTTTGGCGAACAAACCGCCGCAGGACAATACCTGGTTAGTAAGGGCGTAGCCCGGAAAGATTTCAACTCCTACGGCTCGCGCCGGGGAAACCATGAAGTGATGATGCGGGGCACTTTCGCCAATGTGCGCATCAAAAATAAGATCACAGATAAGGTGGGTGGATTTTCAACCTATTTGCCAACCAACGAAACACTTACTGTTTTTGATACGGCAATGAAATACGCGGCAGACCAGACACCGCTCATCGTTTTGGCCGGTAAAGAATATGGCAGCGGTTCATCAAGAGACTGGGCGGCAAAAGGACCAAGCCTGTTGGGTGTTAAAGCTGTGATCGCCGAAAGCTTTGAGCGCATCCACCGGAGCAATTTAGTAGGGATGGGTATTTTGCCTTTGGAATTTCCTGCAGGAGAAACAGCGGAAACACTGGGCTTAACAGGAAAAGAAAAGTTTGATATTACGGGCATTTCGGAAAACCTTTACCCTTTCAAAAAAATAAAAGTCACTGCAAAAAAAGATTCCGGTGAAGTAATAACATTTGAAGGAAAGGCAAGATTGGATTCGGCCATTGACGTGGCCTATTTTGAGAACGGTGGCATCCTGCAATATGTGCTGAGGG
>CAMPJQ010000105.1 GCA_946886925.1 uncultured Terrimonas sp. | reverse complement strand
TACATCTCATGAATCAGTCACCCCGCTTTGCGTGGATCCAAACGGATACAGCTTCTGGCCCGCAGGTTATTCTATCGCTCGATTTTAACACCACCAGGATCGTAGATACGCTTTTTTCCAACCAGATCAAGCGGCAAACCGATTCATTGCCCACTACATTTACTTATTTCCAGGATTTTGGTTTTTCACCCAACGACAGCAAAGTGCTTGTCCGTACACAAATCGAACCTTTGTATTCCATCTCTGAAAAAGCTTTTAATTATGTATGGGATATTGATAAGAAAATATTAAGGGTTGTTTCCGCCAATGGGAAGCAGTTGTATCCCAGCTTTTCACCCGATAGCAAACGATTGGCCTATATTATAGATGCCAACCTGTATATTATGGATATTGAAAAGAATACCACCATGCCGGTAACGGTTGATGGATCGCCCGGCCAATTTTTATATGGTATGGCAGATGCGTTATACGAGAATGGTTTTGGTATGACGAAGGCTTATGACTGGAGCCCCAACGGAAATTATATTGCCATGCTGCGGTTCAATGAAAACACAGTTAAAAACTATCCATTAACCATATACGAACGGCCCTACGCCGAAATCAGGAACCAGCGTTACCCTTTAGCCGGCGAAATGGTACCCGATGTAAAAGTATTTGTGTATGATATTGCCAATAAACTTTTTGTACCAATAGATGTTGGCGTTAATCCCGATCAATACATTACAGGGATCAGATGGAGCCCTGATAATAAAACTTTATTTGTGCAACGCCTCACGAGAGATCAAAAAAGATTAGAGCTGCTGAAAGCCGATATTGTTACGGGAAAAACCTCAGTAATTTATACGGAAGAAAGTTCCGCTGATTATGTTCGGGTTTACCCGGATAACATATACTTTATTAAAGAAGGCAGATCGTTTTTGTGGAAGAGTGAAAAGGATGGATATACCCATTTATATGAAATAAGCAGCGATTCCGCCACCATCAGGCCTTTAACCGGCGGCAACTGGGAAGTGACTGACGTGGAGGCGATTGATGATACACGCAATGAGGTATTCTATTCATCGAACGAATCGGGCTCAAGGCAAAAACAACTGTATAAAATAAATTACGACGGTAAGGAAAGAACAAAACTCACCTCCGGCGATGGCTATCATGATGCCTGGATAAGCAGCGACAAACGATTCTTTTTTGATGCTTTCTCTTCTTTAAACGAGCCCCCGGTTTACCAGGTAGTTTCCACTACCGGAAAGGATAAAAAGAAATTGATTGAAAACAAAGAGCTGAATGACCGGCTTAACGATTACAAGATCCCACAGGCATATTTCTTTACTGTGCAGGCCAATGATACCATGACGATGAACGGATGGCTGATCCGGCCTTACAACAATACAAGGGGAAGATTACCACTCATATTATATGTTTACGGTGGTTCAACCCACCAGGAGGTTTTAGACAGATGGGATGATAAATTTACGCTTACCATGCGCTGGCTGGCCAACCAGGGTTATGCGGTAGCCTGCATAGATCCCCGCGGTACGCCAGGTAAAGGAGAAGCGTTCAGGAAAAGCAACTATAAGTCGCCGGGCGATATTGAGATAGCAGACCTGCTAAAAGTAAAAGATCACCTGGCGCGGAACTATCGCATTGATTCCTCGAAAGTAGCGGTTATGGGCTGGAGCTATGGAGGATATCTTGCCGCATTGGCTCAAACCAAATATGCCGGCCGTTTTAAAGCAGCCGTGGCTATTGCACCTGTTACCAACTGGCGGTTTTATGAAAATATATATGCCGAACGCCTGCTTTCTATGCCCAGCGAAAATGCAGAAGGATATAAAAATGCCTCCCCTGTAAGTTTTGCAGGCAATTATAAAAGCGGACTTTTTCTTGTTCATGGAACTGCAGATGATAATGTGCATCTACACAACAGCATGGAGTTGAGCAGGCAATTAACCAACGAAAGAAAAACCAATTTTGAGCAACATTTCTATACCGACAAAACCCATAATCTCAGTGATGGAACGCCCAATATCCTTAGAATGAGCCTGTACACGAGGATCAACGAATTTTTAAAGCGGGAGTTAAAATAAGAAATGATTTTATATAAGCACAAACAATTGAAAAGGCGGCGCTTAGGCTGCCTTGGGCTGGTTGTTTTGCTTTGCCTGCTGCCGGGTATACACGTGCTGTACGCCCAAACCGACAAACCTTATCACCTTAACGGTAATGCTACACAGGAAGATTGCAATTGCTATACCATTACAAACGACAAAAACGACCAGTCCGGTTCCGTTTGGAATATCAATAAAATTGATCTTACCCTTCCGTTCGATTACCACTTCAATGTTTTTTTAGGCTGCCGCGATGCGGACGGGGCCGATGGTATCGCGTTTGTGCTGCAGCCATTAAGCACCAGTATCGGCACCACAGGGCAGGGGTTGGGTATACAAGGTGTATCGCCTTCCATAGCAATAGCTATTGATACTTACCAGAACACAGACTTTGGAGATCCGCATTATGATCACCTTGCCATTCACTTAAACGGTGATTTAAACCACAATACCAGCAACAATATTGCCGGGCCTGTAACGGCTTTGGAAAACAATGATAATATTGAAGACTGCAAGTGGCATATCATACGTATATCCTGGGACCCTGCTGCTGCTATAATAACGGTTTATATGGATGGCAAAGAAAGAATGCACACCACCATAGATTTGGTTCAAAATGTTTTTAACGGCGATCCTATGGTTTTTTGGGGATTTTCGGGCGCAACAGGGGCAGCAACCAACCACCAACGCTTTTGTACCTCGCTGAACCCGTCTTTTTCACTTGCGGAAGATCAGATCACCTGTTATCCGGAGCCGGTTTTGTTCCGCGATAGTTCTACTTCCTTTGGCGATATCGTTAAATGGTTTTGGGATTTTGGCGACGGCACTACCAGCACGGCAAAAAATCCGGGCATGCACAGCTACCCACAACCCGGTAACTATACGGTAAGTTTGAATATCGTTGGCAACGACGGATGTATTTCCGATACATTCCGCCAACAAGTGGTAGCCGGATCAAAACCGGTCGCCGATTTTAATTTTAAAGATCCACCTTATTGCGATAACAAGCTCATCCCTTTTAATGATCTTTCAAAAGTGGAGTATGGTACAGTAAATGAATGGAACTGGACAGTAAATGGAACTGCCATCCAAAATCCGGAACAGCCCCTGCAACGCCAGTTGCCATTGGGTAATAATGCGATTACCCTTGAAGTAAAGACAAAAGAGGGCTGCATATCTGAAAGAATGGCAAAAGTGATAAACATACAACAGCATCCTGAGATCAGCATGCAGGAAACCATGGATGCCTGCAAAAACGACCCCGTTCTTTTTGTTGCGAATAATACCAACCCGGCCCAGCCTGTGCAGCAATGGCACTGGAACTTCGGAGATGGTGCAACCGCCAACAACCCGTTCACTACCCACGCTTACAATGATGGGGGAACATATACGGCAAGCGTTTACGCCCTTGGTACGGGCGGCTGTCCTTCGGATACTCTGGAGCAGGAAGTTTCCATTTTTGCCACCCATGCCTTTGCAGGTAATGACACCATTGCGGCAATGGGACAACCCATACAGTTGCTGGCATCCGGTGGTGATTTTTACAAATGGGTTCCATCATCCGGGTTAAGTGATGCAAATATTTCCAACCCTGTGGCAACAGTGCAAAATGATGTTACCTATACGGTTACGGTAAGTTCCGCTACGGCCGGCTGCCCAACAACAGATAATATTTTTATCAAGACGTACAAGGGACCTGCATTTTATGTTCCTACAGCTTTTACTCCCAACGGGGATGGTAAAAATGATGTATTCCGTTTTGTTGCTGCTGGAATGACAGCTATACATTATTTTAAAGTCTTCAACCGCTATGGTCAATTGGTATACAGCTCAACCGCTCCTTCGCCCGGATGGGACGGCAGCTTTAATGGTAAACCACAAACCACTGGTACATATGTGTGGATGATTGAAGGAAAAGATTACACGGGCAATAACATAAAAAGAAAAGGAACGGTTACACTCATCAGGTAGCGCAGAACTTTACCGGCTAAAGTGGAAAGAAAAAAGTGGAAGGTGAAAAAAGATTTTACCCCCTACCTCTTCTTTTCACCGCCATTCCGATGATGTTATTTGATGAGTCTTAATGTAAACGGATAACGATACAACTTCCCATCGTTGGCTTTAATGGTAGCTACAATTACCAGTATCAATGCGATGATGCCTACGATCCACAATAAAAAAATACCAATAATGGTAATAAACAACACAATGCAGGCCAGGGTAACCGTTATCTGGAAATTCAGGGATTCCTTTGCATGCTCTGCAACAAATTTAGACTCATCTTTTTTTATCAGGTAAATGATCAGTGGAGCAAATAACCAAACCACTATAGTGAGTATATGTGAAAGGATGGCCAATGTTTTTTCATCGCTGGTAGGCGTTACAATGGGTTGTTCATCTGTTCCCAGGAATGCGTTTTGTTGTTCCATACATTTTATTTTGTACGGAAATATAATTCAATTCGCAGAAATTTCATAATCTATTCATCCCACAGTTCAATCCGATTTCATGCCACGTCAACATGCGCTCTGGTGTATTGATGCATCTTAAACAGGAAATGATACAACTGCTCCATGTCTTTTATGTCTTCGTGAATGAGGAGGAAATTTCTTCCCGTTTGCTTTAGCCTTGCTTTGTGGGTAAGGGTCTGCACAAACCGGAGCATGTTATTGAATGTGTCCGATTCAAAATAGGGCGAGTCGGGATTATTGATAAAATAACACCTTAAGGTTTCTTCTTTCAGCACCATTTTTTCAAATCCGAGATCTACCGCCAGCCGCCGGCAACGTACAGTAATAAACAGATCTTCCACCTGCCTGGGTATAGGGCCAAAACGATCAGATATTTCGGTGTGAAACTGCTGCAGTTCTTCTTCTGTATCACAATTGTCTAACCGGGTATACAGCGACAATCTTTCATTGATGCTTTCCACGTATGCATCTGGGATCAATATCTCAAGATCGGTATCTATTGTACAATCCTGCACAAAATCTTCCTGCTTCTGAATTTCCTCTTTAAATACTTCCCGGAATGATGTACGTTTCAATTCCCTGATCGCTTCATCCAATATTTTCTGGTACATTTCAAACCCTATCTCGGCCATAAAACCACTCTGTTCTCCGCCCAGTAAATTACCGGCGCCCCGAATATCGAGATCGCGCATGGCAATCTGGAAACCACTGCCCAGTTCGCTATGCTGCTCCAGCGTTTGCAGGCGCTTGCGCGAATCATCCGGCAATGTACTTACCGGAGGCGCCAGCAGATAACAAAAAGCTTTTTTATTGCTTCTGCCCACGCGTCCCCGCAACTGGTGCAGGTCGCTTAAGCCAAACTGATGCGCATTGTTAACAATAATGGTATTTACATTGGGAATATCCACACCGCTTTCTACAATATTGGTAGATACCAGCACATCATACTTATGCTCAATAAAATCCAGTATCCGCTCTTCCAGAATATGACCCTCCAATTGCCCGTGCGCTACGCCTATGCTCAAATCGGGGCACAGGCCCTGTATAATGTTGGCCATTTCAGTTAACCCCAGCACACGGTTATGTATAAAAAATACCTGTCCCCCTCTTTCCGTTTCGTAGTATATCGCGTCACGGATATTGTCTTCATTAAACACCTGCACTTCTGTTTGTATAGGCTGGCGGTTAGGCGGGGGGGTATTGATAATGCTTAGATCTCTCGCGCCCATCAGGCTAAACTGCAGTGTTCTTGGGATAGGCGTTGCCGTTAGCGTAAGACAATCTACACTGGTTTTAAGTGTTTTGATCTTCTCTTTGTGCCCAACACCAAATTTTTGTTCCTCATCTATCACCAATAAGCCCAGGTCTTTGAATTTAACTTCTTTTCCCACCAGCGCATGCGTGCCAATAATAATATCAATTTTACCTTCCTGCAGCTTTTTAAGCGTTTCCTTTTTTTCTTTGGATGATTTAAAGCGATTGATATAATCTACCGTTACTGGAAAGTCCTTAAGCCGGTCTTTAAATGTTTTGTAATGCTGGAAGGCAAGAATAGTGGTAGGCACCAGAACAGCGGCCTGCTTATTATCGCAGCAGGTTTTAAAAGCAGCGCGAACAGCTATTTCTGTTTTGCCAAAACCCACATCACCGCAAACCAGCCTGTCCATGGGATGCGGCACTTCCATATCTTTTTTTACATCCGCCGATGATTTGCTCTGGTCGGGCGTGTCTTCATAAATAAAAGAAGCTTCCAGTTCGGTTTGCATATAATTATCCGGGCTATGGGCAAAACCAACCTGTGCTTTGCGCTGGGCGTATAGCTGAATAAGATCAAAGGCGATTTCTTTAACTCTTGCTTTTGTTTTTTCCTTCAGCTTCTGCCATACATCACTACCTAATTTATTTACCTTAGGCACGCTACCGTCCTTACCCGTATACTTGGCTATTTTGTGAAGTGAGTTGATATTGACGTAGAGGATATCCGTATCCTTGTATATAATTCTAACCGCTTCCTGCAGCTTACCATTCACTTCAATTTTTTGCAGTCCGCTGTATATACCTACACCATGGTCAATATGCGTAACATAATCTCCCGGTTGCAATTCACGAAGGGAGCGAAGAGTAAGCGCTTTATTTTTATTATAGGCCTGCTTTATCCTGTATTTATGGTAGCGCTGAAATATCTGGTGATCCGTATAACAGACCACTTTAAGATCGTGCGCAATAAATCCTCCATGAATGGAAACGGGTATAGGAGTAAATTGTATTTCCGCTTTCAGGTCTGCAAAAATGCTGTGCACTCTTTCTAATTGCCTCGGATTTTCGGCAAAAAGATAAATATTGTATTTTTTTGCTTCCCAGTTTTTAAGGTCTTTGATCAGGAAATCAAACTGGCGGTTAAAGGATGGCTGTTCTTTAGTGTCGAACGCTATTTCTATACCGCCAAAATGAGGTGTATGACCAAATTCAACTATATGCCGCAACTGCAACTGTTCTTCAATTGCTGTTACAGGCACAAAATCATCGGTGGTTACGTTTTGCTTTTCTAAATGATCATCATCGTTCAGTGGCTTTTTTGCTGTTTCCTGAACCCTGAAAAATATTTCCAGGTCTTCTTCCTGCACATCCAGCTTTTCCTTTACCACATCCCAGTCCTGCACCCATATTACAGTGTTTTCAGGGAGAAATTCCAACAGAGAAACCTTTTCTCCTGAATCAAACTGTGTTTCTACATTGGGAATGATCGTTACCTGCAACAGCTTTCTTTCGCTTAACTGTGTTTCCGGATCAAATATGCGTATAGAATCCACATCATTGCCAAACAGTTCAACGCGGTAGGGCTTCTCATTGCCAAAAGAATAAATATCCAGTATACCTCCCCGAAGGGCAAATTGCCCGGGCTCGTATACAAAATCGGTTCTTTCAAAACCATAATCTACAAATTGTGACAACAATTCATTTACATTGATGCTGTCGCCGGCTTTAATGCGAATGATATTGCCGGAAAGGGTTTTGGGTAATACTACTTTTTCAAACAGTGCTTCGGGATGCGTAACAATAGCGCCAACCCTGTTGCCGGTTGCAGTAGAAAAGCGGGTAAGCATTTCCGTGCGCAACATTACATGCGAAGCGTTAAGCTGCCTGTAGTTTTTCCTGTTTTTGAAAGAAGACGGAAAATAAAATACATTGAGCGCTGAAGTAAGATTTTCTAACGTATTGTGAAAATAAGCGGCTTCCTCTGCATCGTTTAATATAACCAGGTGGTTTAACTGCGAAGCAAGATCATGCTTGAAAATGGCTCCGAAAACAAATTGTGAAGCGCTGCCATACAGGTTTTTAAGAAAAAGATGCTGGGGATTAGACAATACGATCCTGTCCGCAATCTGAAAAATGCGGGTATCTTTTAAATACTCATCGAGCAACACATTCAAAATCATCTTATATCAAATCCGCCCACACGGTTATAAGAATT
>CAMPJQ010000104.1 GCA_946886925.1 uncultured Terrimonas sp. | reverse complement strand
GCTGAACTCCCCCAGGACCGGAAGGTAGCAAGGGTAGGTGGTTGAGCGGTGCGATGTAAGTAACTTGCCTTTTTTTATTCCTATATTCGTTCTATTATTTATACAACATTTAAACGAATCAAAGCAAATATTAAGGTTATGAAATTTTTTATTGATACAGCCAACCTGGCACAAATTAAAGAGGCCCACGAATTAGGCATATTGGATGGCGTTACAACCAATCCTTCCCTAATGGCTAAGGAAGGTATTAAAGGCGATGAAGCCATAAGAAATCATTATAAAACCATTTGTGAACTGGTAGATGGAGGAGATGTGAGCGCGGAAGTAATTTCCACGGACTTTGAAAGTATTGTTGCGGAGGGAAAGATACTCGCGGCTATTCACCCTAATATAGTAGTAAAAGTGCCTATGATCAAAGATGGTATAAAAGCATTAAAATGGTTTTCCGACAATAGCATCAAAACCAATTGTACACTCGTATTTTCGGCCGGACAGGCTATTCTGGCCGCCAAAGCAGGCGCAAATTATGTGTCGCCATTTATTGGCAGAATAGACGACAGCAGTTGGGACGGCATGGAACTGATCGGGCAAATTGCACAGATATACGCCTTACAGGGATTTAAAACAGAAATACTGGCAGCTTCCATCCGCAGTTCATTGCATATTGTAAGAGCAGCCGAATTAGGCGCAAACGTATGTACCTGCCCATTGGAACCCATTTTAGGCTTATTGAAACATCCTTTGACCGATATTGGATTAGCCAAGTTTTTAGAAGATGCCAAAAAAATGCAGCATTGATGAATAAAGACGAGTGGTGAATGGTCAATAGTGCGTATGTATAAAATTTAAAGGTCCGGGATTGTATCCCGGGCTTTTTTATTGCTAAGAAGAGATGACTAATATCAGCCAACCGATCCGGAGATACAATAAGCGCATCCGTTTCAAAAACGTTTGCACCTCAATATCCGCCTCCCAGCTTGCCTCCTTTCTTTTCGCTATTTTGCTGTAGGTTTGCGCCCCATATATATAAGTATGCCCGGCAAATCAAACGATATTGATCTCAGGCTAACCGTTTCTTACAGGCAGATTTTAAAAATTGCTTTACCTATCTCCGCCGCATTACTGGTGCCCCAGTTTAATTTTATTACCAACAATATTTTTTTAGGTGGTTTAGGTGAACGCGAATTAGCGGCTGCCGGCATAACAGGTGTTTTTTACCTGATATTTGCCGGTGTAGGCTTTGGATTGAACAATGGTTTACAGGCTTTAATTGCCCGGCGTGCCGGGGAAAACAGGATTGGCGATATAGGTAAAATCTTTTCACAGGGCGTATTTATCGCTTTAGCCATAGCATGCATTGGTATACTGTCCACCTATTGGATTGCACCTGTTATTTTCAAGCTTACCATTCATTCGGAAGAAACCTACAACATGTGCATGGGTTTTCTGAAAATACGAATATGGGGACTTCCCTTTTTGTATTTGTACCAGATGCGAAATGCATTATTGGTGGGCACTAACCATAGCCGCTACCTTATTGCCGGCACTGTAGCAGAAACGATCGCTAATGTGTTTTTTGATTATGTACTGATATACGGACAATGGGGATTTCCCCAATTTGGGTTTAACGGTGCCGCTATTGCATCTGTTATTGCCGAATTTACAGGCATGTTTGTGGTGTTTGCTGTAATTCACTGGAAAGGATTTCACAAAACCTTTTTGTTATACCAGCACCGGAATTTTGACAGGACTGCTACAAAGTTAATATTGATACAGTCTTCCCCTCTTATCTTCCAGTATGCCATCAGCATTATTAGCTGGCAGTTCTTTTATATTCTCATAGAGCACCATGGACAGCGTGATCTTGCGATTTCAAATACCATGCGCAATATATTTGGCTTTTTTGGAGTGTTTACCTGGGCCTTTGCCGCTACCAGCAATACCATGGTGAGCAATATAATCGGGCAGGGGCTTAAAGAAAAAGTAATTCCCCTTATTCATAAAATAGTTCACGTTAGCATGGGACTCGCCATAACAACCTGTATTGCATTAAATATTTTCCCACATTTATTTTTATCGGTATATGGCCAGGGCGAAGATTTTATACAATCGGCCTTACCTGTATTGCGGATCGTTTCAACCGCCCTTATCCTGATGTCTTTTGCAACTGTTTGGTTAAATGCGGTTACCGGCACAGGAAATACGATAATAAATCTTGCTATTGAATTTATCGCCATCACACTTTACAGTATATATGCTTATGTAGTATTGGAAAAATTGCAATTGCCTATCACATGGGGATGGGCGGCAGAATGGATATACTGGAGCACCATGTTTTTGTTATCATACCTGTATATCAAAAGCGGGCGCTGGAAGAGAAAAATAATTTAACCTCAGCAGTGGCTAAAACAAAGCAAGGTTTCATCTAAACTGTTTGCCTTAGTGTTTTACTTATACATTTTTTTGAGCGCCCTGGCAGAATCGAGGTGTTTCATTAACTGAGGCAAAGCGTTATCAATAAGCATTTTTACTTCTGCATTATTTACCTCCTTTGATGCATGTTCAAACAATTGAATCACTTTTTTATGATTGCTGATCATTATAACCAGTAAATCCTTATCAAAATCTTTCCCTGTATGCTTATTCAGCGATCGTAATTTAGTTTGCATTTCTTCATTCAGCGGGGGAGGAAGCACAACATGCAATCCTGAAGAGATGGCCTTTAACTGGTCGTTCAGAACGCCGTGATCATTCATTATCATATCTGCATAATCCTTTACGTTACTGCTTATCGCTTTTTCCTTCGCCAGTTTCGCAAGCTGCATTTCAGCCAGTCCGTCATTCAGAGCATTTACAAGGAAATCATTGCTTTTTCTATCAACAGGCGATGTATCCTGTTTGAGGTCGTCATCATAATTTGCATCATTAGCTGAATCTGCTTTCTCAGCGATATGCTTTCGCGGACTATTATCACAGGAGGTGAATGCTATAGCAATAGCTATGAGTGCAAATAGTTTTTTTTTCATAACATGCATTTAAAAGTCTCAAAGCATTCTGTAATGGTATCGAAAATTTCGTGCCATTACGCCAATGGGGGACACCTATTGTATGATTGACATCTTCCTGCAATATTTTCATAGCCGGCTGAGTTTTGACGAAACCGGGGAAAATCATACACGGTTTCGGTGAATTTCACAACACGCTACTGCCTGACAAGCAATTTATTTCAACTGTATGGGAGGATGGCTCATTTATTGACACAGTTTTATATTATTCATTAAAACATTATTATATGAAACATTTCATGCTTAAGCGGCTTATCAATTATATTGGAACATTTTTGTTATTTTCCATGCCGCCCATGGTAATCGTTGCCCAGGAGAAAATGGAAATAAGTGAACAGGAGGTGAGCTCATGGTTTGGCAGAAACTGGATGTGGGTTGCCGGTGGCGCCATTTTGCTGTTACTGATCTTTCTTTTTAGTGGAAGCAGTTCGAGGCGTAAAACAACTACTGTTGTAAAAGACGATTATGGAAATGTTAAGGAAATAACCACAACCGAAGTGCGGGAATAGATAGATCATTTTAAGGTAAGGAAAAGTGCATATAGCATGCACTTTTTTTTATTCAATCGGGCGGATCACTTTAATTCATTAAGCAATATTGACGGATTGTGGATAGAGCGACTGTATTTTGCCGGTCACTTAGCCCCGTAAGCCGTTGTGTCTATATTTCCGCGAAGTGTTCCCCTCAATCTTTTCCAGAAGCTCTCCCGCTTTTTAATTGAAATAAAATTGGGCTTAAAAGCTGCCCGCTCGTTTATATCAGGATCAATCATTGCCGGTTCAATGGCTTTCATTGTATCTATCACCATTGGAATGAGAGCCATTTCTGCATTTACTTTTTTGCGAACATAGCGCCTCAATAGTTTTGTTTGAAAAGGATCGGAAGCGAGCGCTACACGTTCAAAGCCCAGTTGCTGTGCTTTTTTATATCCATAATATGCATTCTCGGTGCTGTGCTCTGCCATTGTTTCCGTATAAATATTTTTTGCGGGGATACCAATGGCTTTTGCATACATCGCCATTATTTCTGCTTCATAATAAGCCGTATATACTGCTGAGCCGGAATACATGATATTTTTGGCAATCCCTTTATCAAACAGGTATTTAGACCAGTAGACCCTTCCCTTCATTGTGCGATTCCATTTGCCGTCTTCAAAAGGATTACCGGGAACAATAATTATATCAAACGGTCCGCTGCTTTCAGCTTTTTGTAACAATTGGCGGGTTGCTTTGACCGAATAACTGCAGGACATCACACCAAGCGTCATTGCGAAAGGGAGTACAAATAAAATAATTTTATGCATACAAAAACAACGGTTAAAGCAAAGCAATAGAAAGCCGGTGCACTACAACGAATATTCTTTTTCAAGCCAGGCTAACCGTGCCAGTATTTCCAGCATACCGGCCTGCCCAACCAAATCAATAACCTTTTTATTTTCCATTAACTCCCCGCTGTTTTTGTTTTGGAGTAAAGCATGATCAGTGCATTTTTTGAAAGCCCTGATGTACTTCAAATCTTTAACATGCAGGAGTAAATGCTGGTAAGCTCTAAGCAATACCGCATTAAACCAATAGCCGTCCCTGAACTTTCCGGAATCTAAAAAATAATGCATAGCTGAGTCACCCACCGCTATAACTGCGTTAAGATAACGAGGATCATTGGTAACTTCATATAAGTAAAGGCCCGATTGCATCATGGTGCCGGTATTGTAAGAATATTTTTTCTCATCCACCTTGCCGGTTGTGGTAGATATGTTATCAAAGTACAATCCCGATGGAGCCTGCAAATGCCTGTTCACCCAATTATAGAGCATCAAAGCAGTATCCTGGTATTTCTTATTTGCAGTTGCCTTATACAATTGCAGGGCGAGTATAATTCCCGGTCCGTTTGCACAAGTGTTTTTAGAACTTAGCTTGCCTTCCTGCCAATATAACCCGCCGCCCGCTGCCGTATCGTCGGCCGTCATCATAAACCGGTAAATTTCTTTACTATCCTTTAAATAAGCTGCTTTGCCTGAGCGCTTATATGCATCCATCAATGCAATACCAATCCATTGATTGTCGTCGTAAAACCGGTCTCCGCCTCCAAGATCAGGGATATAAGATGCATAACCCGGAGCGGGAGCTGAAGTATCATAATATCTACGGATAAGCGAAAAAGTGGAATCAAATAAACGCTGATTGGCGGGTATTACTTTATCTATCTCATTATTGGCCTGCAATAACGCGCATAGGGGCCACAGGTAGGAAGCGGGATTCTTATTCTCCTCCGGATATATGCTTTCACGGTAGAAACCGGATGCGGAATCATAAAAATAGTGCTGGATACTTTGCTGCAATTGCAGCATTTGCTTTTGATAAAAACCGGGCTTACTCCCCGGTTTATCCTGATTGTCCTGCGCAAATATACCTGCACATGTACCAAAGAACAATAAAAAGAGAAGAAAAAAACGAACAGTTCTTATGAAGAAATAATACATTGTTGCAAAAATTCTGATATTACCGGAATTACGAATTTACGGTGCGATTAATCTTTCTTTTTCTTACCTCCAAAAAGTCTCCTGAAGAAACCCTTCTTTTTTTTGTCTGTTGAATCTGGTTCCAGCTTATCCTTTTTTTTATTGGCGTTCTTTGCCTCTTCCAGAATTTTTCTTTCTTCTTCGTTAAGCTGCGATTCTGTCGTTACTTTTTCTCTTCCATCACTTACCGGCACATCAATATACTGGCTGCCGTCTCCCCCGGAATTTTCTCCTTCAAGTATGGGCGTATCCGACATGGAAGGATCGGTCCAGTCGTATATCATTTCATTTTTAAAACTTTCGGGTTGTACAAACCTTGCATTACGGTCTATACCCAGCGTTTTGTCTTTATACACTTCCTGGAAAAAATAGGCCCATATGGGCATAGCCATTTGTGCACCCTGTCCTACATAATTATTAGCAATACGTAAAATAGGATCGTCTGCGCCTACCCACGCACCGCCGAGCAACTGGGGTGTAAATCCAATAAACCATCCGTCGGCATTATTGTTTGTAGTACCTGTTTTACCGGCAATTTCACTGGTAATGCCGTAAGCACTGCGAATCGAACGTCCTGTTCCAAAATCAACTACCCCCTGCATCATTCTCGTCATAATATACGCATCCGATTCATTGATTACCTCCGTGTGAGAAGTAGTAAAAGATTGCAGTACATTACCGTTGCGGTCTTCTATACGTGAAATATAAATAGGTTTGGTATTCATTCCTCCCGCGGGAAACATACTGTACGCACTAACCATTTCAATTAATGAAATATCAGCAGAGCCCAGTGCAATGGAAGGATAAGGAGGAATTTTACTGGTAATGCCACATTGCTTTGCAAAATCAACCATTCGGTTCACCCCTATTGCATTCATGAGATTTGCTGCAGCAGGATTGATAGAAGCCGCCAGGCAATAATTCAAAGGACGTGTTCCGGAATATTTTTTATCGCCGATCAATTTGCCACCCAGGTCAACGGGATCCACCGGCACGGGTGTTTCCGGCGTATAACCGTTCATAATAGCCAGGGTATACAACAGTGGTTTAAATGTAGAACCAACCTGCCGTTTTGTATTATAATTAACGTGGTCGAATTTGTAGGTTTTAAAGTCTATACCACCTACCCATGCTTTCACTTCGCCGGTTAACGGATCGGTTAACAGAAAAGAAGCCTGCAGCATTTGTTTATGATATTTGATAGAATCCATCGGCGTCATCGTGGTATCTTTTTCCCGTTTATTATTCCATGCAAATACCTTCATAGGCACTTTTACATTAAATGATTTCCGGATTTCAGCTTCCTTTACACCATCATCTGATAAACTCCGCCAGCGTTCACTGTTTTTCATTGCTCTTTCCAGTATGGCTTTCCCGTCCTTCGTTTTCCATACACTCCCGTCTTTAATATTCTTTTGCCCGTTAAACACTTTTTGCAGATTGGGCATATGCCTCGCCACGGCCATTTCGGCGTATAGCTGCATCCTGGGATCAATGGTGGTGTAAATTTTCAAACCATCTTTATAGATATTATATGCTTCCCCCGTTTTGGGATTCTTATGATCCTTACACCATTGGCGAACATCATTTCGCAATACATCAATGAAATAAGGGGCCAGGTTTGTGTTTTGATTCATTTTTTCATAGTCAAGCTTTATGGGTACCAGCTTAATTTTATTGGCCTCTGCCACAGGTAAATAGTTATTGCGAACCATTTGATCTATTACGGTATTTCTTCTGTCTAATGCCTGTTTGGGATTTACCCGGGGATTATACGTGCCCGTAGCTTTAAGCATCCCTACCAGCACGGCAGATTCTGCAACATTAAGCCGGAATGCGTCTTTCTGAAAAAAAGTACGCGAGGCATTTCGTATGCCATATACGTGATCACTGTATTCAACGGTATTAAGATAAAGCGCCAGGATCTCCTCCTTTGTGAAATTCCGCTCAAGCTTAATAGCCACAATCATCTCCTTTAATTTTTCAATAACCCTGGCTATGGTGTTTTTGCTTCCCTGGCCCAGCATATTCTTTGCCAGTTGCTGCGTGATGGTACTTGCGCCGCCTTCACTGCCAAAAAAGAAAATGGCTCTTCCCAGGCTCCTGGGATCAATACCTGAATGTTTGTAAAACCTTTCATCTTCTGTAGCTACCAATGCATTAATTACATTGGGTGAAATTTCACTATAGGGTACATTGGTTCTGTCTATTATAAGATACTTACCCATGAGTCTTCCATCGGCGGCAAATACTTCCGAGGCAGAAAGAATGGAAGGATTTTCCAGTTCGGATAATGAGGGAAGTTTACCAAAAACACCCCATGAAATTAGCAGGAGAAATAAAACCGAAAAGCCAAGCCCAATAAAGAAAATTCTCCAGAAATATTTTACTGCCTTTGTCATATTTTGCACTTATGATGAATAATATCTAAACAGGTTACATCAACAAATGTAAAAGCAAATTCCATGCTTAACCTGTTAATCCT
>CAMPJQ010000103.1 GCA_946886925.1 uncultured Terrimonas sp. | reverse complement strand
ATCCAGATCCGTACCGAAAGCCACATGCAAACTATTGCCTGCTATCTGGCAGATATGATCCCAGTGATCCACCAGGTTTTCAAGACGGATGTTCAGTTGCCAGGGGTCAGATACCATATCAATAAACCGGCTGTCCATCGCCCAGCAGTCGAGCATACCGCCAATCACCGCATCTCTTTTTATCAATAACTTTATCTGTTCGTCTGTTAGCTGCCGTTGTGTGGGTACGATCTTTCTTACATTGTGATGGCTCGCCCAAACAGGCCCGTCATATAAATCCATCGCCTGCGTAAATCCCTCATCGGTAAGGTGAGTAACATCGAGTATCAAATTCAGCTTGCTCATTTCCTTCAACAACTCAACTCCCCTGGCTGTAAGCGGACCTTCCATTTTTGTTCCGGGTGCATACCGGCCGCTGCTGAAATGCGCAGGGCCTACGGCTCTCAATCCATAGGCGTAAGCTTTATGCAAATAAGAAACATCCACCAGTGAATCGGCTCCTTCGAGACTGAGTATATAACCAATGGGTTTTTTGTCGTCTGTCACAGCTTCATCGTTCCACAACTCAAGATGTGCATCTAACTGCTGCAGGTTGATGATCTGCACCATCTCACCCATTGCTTCCATCTCTCGGTACCAGGCCAGTTGTGCCTGCGTCATGGCCCAGGCCTGCTGCGGCGAGTTCCAGCTTGATCCCGGCAATGCGCTGCCTGCAGCGTTTACCCGCGACAGTTGGGTAGCCACTACCAATCCGATCCTTCCCTTACGCAGTTCGGGCAAACATACCGTACCCCTTCCCCTGTCGTTCTTATCTTTTAAATTCTTCTCTCTCAGCCTTATCTCGTCCAATGGACGTGTAAGATCGCGATTCCATTCGATCGCGTTCATGGCAAGATCAAGATGAGCATCAATAATAAATCGCTTAGTCATACATTAAGCTGGTAGGTGTAAATGTAATATCGCCTTTTATTCAGATGATCCTTCTTTTAAATAAGCAAAAGGGTATTTATCAATAACCTGCTTTATCCGGTAGCTGAATTCCCGGAAGGTTGCTTCCCATTTTTCAGTATCACCTTCCTCATAATCATATAGTCCTTTACCGTTTTCAGCAGCCGCACCGCATTGTTGAGCGGCGTTTATAAAAAAATCAGGAATATGTATGGATTTCGATAACTCAGGATTCAGGCCTTTCATCACCCGTCCGTAAGCACTGGCGCCACCCATCAAATCAATATACCTGAAATTGCCGGCAAAAGGCAAATAATACCCGGGATCATTTCTGCATGCCCTGTCTATATCTTCCACAGATGCATAGCCATGCTCTAGCAGGTAAAAAGCTTCCCTTGTCATTGCAGCCATCATTTTGGCACGAATTCCCAGGTCGCCTGAAATAATATAAGGGTCTTTACCCCAGTATGTTTTTGCCTCATGGGCCAAATGCTTAACCAATGAACTGTCATTTTTTGCATTGGCAATGATCTCCATAAAATAAGTAGTATGCGCAGGTTCTGTCCAGTTAAGTCCTGCAATACGTTCCGGATGTATAGCACCCTCCTGTAAAATACTCAGTGGAATACTTTCCGTATTAACAGCAATGACCGAACCTGCAGGTAACTTTTTTTCCAGTTCCCGTATCAGTAATTTCTTTTTCAGCATATCCTCACCCGTAACAACAATAGCCAATGGATGCGATAATGCGTCATGCAGTTCATGCGTAATGCTCAACAGTTTTTTGCCGGGAGTTTGCTCCGTATACCGGCTTAAAGCGGCAAAGTGAGCAGCAATGTTTTTCTGAGCATCATATTCATTTTCCGTATATAATGTTACAGGAAACCCGGATTGCACCAAGCAAACCGCAATACTATAGGATAGTTTTCCATATCCTGCGATCAACAACGGCTCCTTCTTAACGCCATTTAATGCCATGCTTTTCAATTTGAACATAAGTAATGAACCCATTCGGGTTATATACCGCTTAACACTTCTGCAGCGATGTTAACGGTATGGTCTATATCTTCAGCGGTATGTGCAGCGCTGATATACCATAAGCCTCTTCCAATAATTCTTACACCCCTGTCGTGCATGCCCGCAATGAATTTCCCCAGCTTAACACGATCTAAGTCCAGCGTATCCCTGTAATCCTTTATTTCAGTTTTATTTGTAAAAGCAATATGAAACATGGGTCCCGGTCCCTGAATAACCAGGTTATGTCCATATTTAATACCTGTTTCACTCAATCCCTGCATCAGCTTTTTTCCGTACTGAAACATCCGGGGGTAAGGATTTTCCGTTTCCAGCACTGCAATGGTAGCAAGTGCTGCGGCAACAGTAGGATTACCCGCGTTCATTGTTCCCGCATGAATTACCTTACCTTCTTCAATCAAATGCATCCATGCTTTCTTTCCCGCCACCACGCTTATAGGGTATCCGCTACCGATAGCTTTAGCGAAAATGGAAAGATCGGGACTGATGTTAAAATATTGCTGGCCGCCGCCCAGTCCCAGCCGGAAGCCTGTAATTACTTCATCAAAAATTAAAGCCATTCCGTATTGATCGCATATTTTCCGAAGACCCTGCAAAAAGCCTTCGGCCGGCATGATGCAACCGTTATTGCACATCACCGGCTCCGTAATAATAGCGGCTATTTCGGTATGATGCTCCCCTATTATTTTCTTAAGCGTATCCATATCATTCCATGGCGCTATAATAAATTCGTCTCTCACACGATCCGGTAAACCTGCTGTCCATGGAAATACTTCCGGCTGTTCCCTGCTACCCAAAGCTGCAGCAGAAGGCGCTGAAATGCCCCAGCACATATTGTCGAGCCAGCCATGATAGTGCCCCTCAAAACGTAAAAATTTTTTTCTTCCTGTTTTGGCTCTTGCCACTCTTAAAGCGGTTTGCACGGCCTCAGATCCATCCAGACAAAAACGCATCAGTTCCGCCGACGGAATTAAGCGGTTGATGATTTCTGCCAGCTCTATTTCTTTGATGTGCTGGCCTGCGAACAACTGTCCCTGTTGCGAATATTCATTTACAGCTTTCAATACGTGCGGGTGAGAATGTCCCAGAATCAATGGTCCCTGACTGAGCGTAAAATCAAGATAAACATTGCCGTCCACATCATATACCCGGCTTCCTTCACCATATGTATAAAAGATAGCGTGAGGGTGATTGTATTTCCTGAATTCAGAAGAAACACCGCCGGCCATTACTTTCTTTGCTCTTTCAAGCAAGTTTGCAGATTGTGTGTATTTATTATTTTCCATTCGTTAAAATCTCCTGGTATTTTTAACGTGAAGACCGACCCTTCTTCCGCCGGGCACCGACTCCACTAATGCTTAAAAATAAGCACTACTTCAATACAGGACTAATCACTTCAGCCGGGTATAGAGCTGCCAGCCGGTATATGTCCTGGTTGAAAGCTTCAAAAGCCTTATCCCAGCTCGTGCATTCTTCTTTCGTGTAGCTGTAAAATCCTTTACAGTTCTGCGTTCCCTTCGCATCCTGGTTCATCAATTCACCCACAACAGCGGGTACATCATCCGTATTACTCAAACCAGGAAACAAAGTCTTGAATATTACAAGATAATCTTGCAATCCCACAAAATCCATTCGCCTGAAGATACCCATCAGCGTTATCCAGGAGCCGGCATCATACCGGAAAGCTTTGTCGGCATCTTCAATCGTGGTATGCCCGTTCTCTATCAGCGTTAGCGCTTCCCTGTATACCGAATACATCAGGCGGTTGGTAATAAATCCCCTTATATCCTTTCTGAGCAAAGTAGGTTCCTTTCCCCATTCATGCGCCAGCTCAAATACCCAATCAGCAGTTTGGGAGGCAGTTTTTTCACCGCAGATGATTTCAAGAAAACGGGTGGCAAAAGCCGGCTCAGCCCAGTGAATACCGATAAAGCGTTCAGGATTGGGAATAAATGCCTGTAACATACTGATGGGTATGGCAGACGTGTTGCTCGCTAAAATAGTATCCTTGTCAACAATGGCTATAATTTTTTTGAAAACTGCTTCCTTAATCTTTATATCTTCTATGATGCATTCCACCACTAAGCTGCAGTCATGTAACGTATTATAATCTTCTGAAATCGTTAAAGAAGATAAATAGAATGCTACGGGTTCTGTTAAAAGTGCTGCTTTTTCGCAAAGCAGGAGCTGATCTTTGATGCGAACGGCCGCCATATCCTGCTCACCTGCAATCGGAGCGATGGCTTTAACCTTATGCCCTGCCACAAGAAGAGAAGCCACAATGCTGCTGCCCATTAAACCAACGCCCACAATACCTATATTAATGTCTTTAATACGCGTCATTGACTTAAGCTTGGTTGGATAATCTGGCAATACAATCAATTTCAACTTTTATGCCTTCAGCCAAAACAGACTGCACAGTTGTTCTGGCCGGCTTAATGCCAGGAAAATAAGCAGCGTATATTTTGTTGTAGCGATCAAATTCGCCGATATCGCTTAAGTGTACTGTACATTTCACTATATCGTCCATTATAGCGCCAGCAGCTTCAACAATAGCTTTGATATTGTCAAGCGTTCGTTTTGTTTCCTCTTCAATCGTTCCTAATATAAACTTTGAAGTTTTGAAATCAACTGATGCCTGTCCGCTAACGAATAAAAAACCGCCCGACGACACTGCATCTGAGTATGCGCCGGTAACAAATGAAGGATCTCTGTGGGGATGATGAATACCTGCTTTTCCCATACATTAGTTTTTAAATTTTATTATACAGCTTCCCATAGCATGCCAAAATTAGCAGTCCTGCATTTTAAGGAATGTTACTTTTGTCCGGATTTATAGTATTATTTTTCAGAAAACAGCGGGGTTACGGGTGCGGGCTGCCGGCATGAGCTATGAGGAGAGAAAAGAAGCACCAAAAAACAAATGACAAGAACCAAGAGATACAGATGGTTCGTGCCTCACCATGACAGGAAAAATCCGAAACGGAAAATCCGAAGCCGAAGGGGGCTGTCAGAATCAGCAATATAAAGAAGGATATTCATCCCATCATTAGTAATTACTCACCTGACAGCCGCCACGTGATACCTGACAGCTACTTCACTCCCTTCACCCTCATCTGTAAAGTATAAACAGATTCTGATGCGGTGATGAATAAGGTTTTGCTGTCTTTTCCACCAAAACATGCATTGCCCACCCAATCTGAGGGAACGGGAATATTACCAATTATTGCTCCCGATGGATCATAAATAGTTACACCCTTACCCGTAATATAAAGGTTGCCTTTACTATCAAGAGTCATTCCATCTGAGCCCTGCGACACAAAAAGCTGCCGGCTGGTTAAACTACCGTCTTCGCTTATGCGATACCTGTACGTTTTACCAGCGCCTATATCGGCTACATAAAGATATTTACCATCGGGCGTGCCAACAATACCATTGGGCCGTACAAAGTCAGCGTCAACTACAACGGCTTCCTGCGTTCCTTTGGCTAAGTAATAGAGTTTCTGTGCATCCATATCCGGCTTCTTTCTTTCCCAGTAATCTCGCTGGTAATAAGGATCGGTAAAATAGATACCTCCCCTTCTATCAATCCACAAATCATTGGGACCATTGAACTGCATGCCGTTGAAACCATTCAGCAACACGGTAACTTTTTTTTCGGGACTGATGGACCACAATTCATTTTTTTCATCGGCGCAGGCAATTAAGTTTCCTTTCTCGTCAAAATACAAACCATTGGAGCGACCGGATTTGTCCATGAATACAGATAGTTTTCCTTCCGTGTTGTACTTCCATATTTTATCATTGGGCTGGTCGGTGAAAAATATATTACCCTTTTTATCAACAGCAGGCCCTTCAGTAAAACGAAACTGATCAGATATCTTTTGCAGGGTTGCGCCGGGTTTGATGAGTTTGCCCAGGTTGATACTGGTATCCGGCCGGGAGATTGTTGCATAGACAACATCCAGCCTTTCCGTCGTTTTACCCGAAATAGTTAAAGATGAACTTTGCACATGTTTTTTAAACTGCTGTTTTAGCGTTACTGCAACAACGCCGGACATAAAAATACCTGCAACCAGAATAGCTTTAATCATAACAGAAGGTTTTATAGATACAACGCACAATTTACTCCTTTTCAACCATTGCCTTAATTACTCCTGCGGATGGATCAAGCCATTCCTCAAACACATCTTTTACGTCGTCAAACGGCGTTCTGTGGGTGATGTAATGAAGCGGACTGATCAGCCCGGCTTTTATTGTACGGATAACATGCTCAAAATCCTGCCGCGTGGCATTTCGGCTGCTCATTAACGTTGTTTCCCTTTTATGAAACTCCGGATGGCTGAAGCAGAACTCCTCCCGCTGCAGCCCGATCAGCACATACCGGCCGCCATGCGCCAGGTATTGTAAGCCACTATTGATCGCTTTGCGGTTACCCGTTGCATCAATAACCACTGTGGGCATATCGCCATTTGTTATTTGTTCGAGTCGTTTTATTGTATCTTCGGCAGATGGATTGATTGTATGTGCAACGTGAATGTTCTCGCGGCAAAATTCAAGTCGCGTTTCATTAAAGTCCATTGCAATTACACGGGCGCCTGCTATTCGTGCAAACTCCATCGCGCCCAGCCCTATTGGTCCTGCGCCAACCACCAGCACAAACTCACCTTTCATAACACCTGCACGCCTTATGCCATGCGCCCCGATAGCCAGCGGTTCTGTCAGCGCCAGCTCATCATAAGTTAGTCCTTCGCTCTTTACCAGCATGTCTTCCGGCACAACTAAATAGTCTGCCATGCCTCCATCCACATGTACGCCGCACACCTCTATGGTGGTGCAACAATTGGGTTTACCATTTCGGCAGGCTATGCATTTCCCGCAACTGAAATAGGGAATAAAGGTTAACGCTTCTCCGGGCACAAACCCGCTTAATCCATCGGCATCCACCAGGTCGGCAGCCAATTCATGTCCCAATATTCTCGGATAACTGAAATAAGGTTGTGTGCCCTGGTAGGCATGCAAATCGGTACCGCAAATACCTATGCGTTTTATTTTAATGATGGCATGCCCCGGCTGCAATACCGGCGCCGGCACATCATTGTATTCAAAAGTTCCGGGGCGGCTGCATATTAATGCTTTCATTGCAGCAAGGTATCTTTATTTTTTTTAAACTGCTGTTCGTTCAATAGGAAAGTTGTGCAAAACAAGTTTTTTAAAAAGGTATTGCTGCCACTAATGCACGAATATCGTTGCAAGGTTTTTCAGGAATTATATAAAATGATTGCAGTTAACATGGTTTAAAATGCAGTTTAACGAATAGATGACTTCATGCTACATGGAGCTTTTGTGTATTCGCGGAATCGAAGGAATTGAGCATTACACTTATTGTGCAAATCCTAATTAGCTTCATTTTTCAAAACCGAAGCCAATTTTACTCTATCCACTCCAGATACAGATCAGCTTTTTTACCGGTTGGCTTACCCGGTATAATACGGAGTTGCTCATCTGCATTTTTGTACTTGTAAGCCGTTTTAATGATTGCAAAATCTTCTGCTGTTTCTTCAGCATCAGATTCATTTCCCGCGCCATCCGTAGCACCGGCAATCAATAATTTCCGCGGGGCAAGACTGGCGGCAAGATCGGGAAGATCGTAAGCAGTAAGCGCGTTGGGCACTGTACTATAAATGAAGGCCGGGTTATAGAAACGATACATTACTATAGCACGATAAGAAGTATACGGTTCAATCAGCACCACCTTTTTAATTGACGACTCAAAAGCCGCGGCATGCAACAATACCGGCGCCATTTCTTTTTTTGCCAGCGCATAAATCTCCTGTGCATTTTCTTTTTGCTGTAATAGTTGGGTAAGCCTAACCACATCGCCCGCTCTCACACCAACAATGCTTCTGCCAATAAGCATGGAAGCAAACCATACATTGTAAGACACACCTTTAATATAAGAATCTCCTTCAAAAACACCAGGGCCCATTTCCCCCACGCCTATTAAATCGGGCGCCAGCACCGTAAAACCTTTTTTGACAAACCATTCCATTTCTCCTCCTTCAGCGGCTTCGGTTTGCTTCCCCGAAGGATGTAAATAC
>CAMPJQ010000102.1 GCA_946886925.1 uncultured Terrimonas sp. | reverse complement strand
TATATGGACAGCGAAATAGTATTTAATACCGCTTATAACGGTTCAAAACGCTTTACACAATGGAATGTGGATCATGCCAATGCCACGGGTTTTGGCGCTGCTGCTGATGATTATATGGAAAGAGGCATTGATCTCAATGAACAACTGATCCGCAACAAGCCCGCAACTTTTTTAATGAAAGTGAGCGGGGATGCCATGATTGATGCAGGCATATTCAGCGGCGATACTGTAATTGTTGACCGGTCGGTAAAAGCCGCAAATGGTAAAATAGTAATTGCCATACTCAACGGAGAAATGCTGATCCGCAGGCTGGAGAAAACTTTTAATAAAACGAGGCTGATACCGGAAACACGTAAACTGTCGCCAATTGATATAGACCTGTCTGCGGCAGATTTTTCAATATGGGGCGTTGTTACTTATTGCATTCATGCAGTGTGATGGAGTATACCAGAAAATACGAATGGAATACAAGGACCAAAAACCAAATTACAAAAGACAAATAAAATTCAAAATTCGAAGGAAAATACAATAAACCAAAAAGATAATAATTCAAAGTTCCTTCCTTGCTGAATATTGTGTAAAAAAACGGGTGCCTGCTCCTGGCTCAAGTGTAATAAGGCCAATACCATTATTAAATGAATCGGGTGGGGCACTGAGGTTTTCAATAGCAATGCTTTTGCGGTGCGGAGGAATATAAATTTGTAAATAAGGATAGCTTTTATCCGGTCGTATTTCCAGTTGCCATCCTGTGGCAGGATCGCGTAAAATACACATGGGCTGTGCTTTGCTGAAATCCAGTACAAATGAATTGTCCAATGCTGTTTCACCAATGCGGGCAGGCGAAGAGAATGCAGTATAAGGCAATATTTTTCCGGAAGGAATGAGATTGATGAATTCCATCACTTTCTGTGATTGAAATTGCAGCTCCAGGTCATCAACCTTGCCTCCAAAAGTAAAATAAGGATGCCAGCCATCGGATATTGGCAGGGCAGAGGCACCTGTGTTTTTTATAGTGGTGGTAATGCTTAATGTATTTTCTTTTTCCAAACGATAATCAATAATGCAGTCATATGGGAAAGGATAGCCTGCATCTACACCTTTGTATTGATGCAATACCCTTATACCGGCGAAATTTTCAGTTGCCTGTTCCTGCACTAACCGAAACGGCTGTTTGTATAACAAACCGTGTATGGCGGATCCATTCAGCAGAAAATTAGTGAAATGATACTGGCGGTTGTTAAAGCGATATGACGCATTGGGAATCCTGCACGGGAAGGGCGATAGCTTTAATCCCTTAAACCCATTGGCTTCGGCACTTTCATCAAACGCTCTTTTGTTGTCATAACTATCAATAATATTTATTGCATCCGTTCCATACCCAACAGTAAATGCATGCAGCATGGCGCCGCACCCTGGCACAACCTCTACTCTGCTTTCTGAAGCATTATCTGTTAAGAGGATCTTATCAAATCCATTATGCTGAAGTTTCTCTATTGCGAACATTGCCGGCGATTTATCTCCAAGATAATATAACGCAATGACAAAACGCTGCTCAACCGGTTGCGTAAAAATAAAATGCCCGAGTGAATAAATCATGCGGGCATTTTATTTATATCAAGCTCAGTATCAGTTCAGGTATTTTAAAACCTCTTCGCTCATTGGTTTTACTTTGCTTGGAAAAACTGTAACCAACTTTCCTTTTTCATCTATCAAAAACTTGGTAAAGTTCCATTTAACCGGATCTTTGATCCCCAGTTTCTCTGCTTCGTCGTCAAGATATTTGAACAACGGATGTATGTCATCTCCTTTTACAGAAATTTTAGCCGCCATGGGAAATGTAACTCCATAATTTTTTTCACAAAACTCCTTTATCTCTGCATTGGTGCCGGGCTCCTGCCGCATGAAATTATTTGCAGGAAATCCAATAACCACCAGCTTGCCTTTGTATTGCTCATATAATGCTTCCAGGTCTTTATATTGAGGAGTAAATCCACATTTAGATGCGGTGTTCACTATTAATATCTTTTTCCCTTTATATTGGGAAAGATCAATTGTTCCGCCTTCCAATCCTTCTACTTTAAAATCGTAAACAGAAGAGGCGATCATTACGGCAAATGCTACAAATAATAAACGTATCATAACGAAGAATTTAATTGAAGTAAAGTACAAATTTGGTATAAAAAATCCGAATCCGGCGTTAATCTTTTGTATAACAACCCAGGTCGGGTTCACCTGTTCTTGTTTTTCCGTCAAGATCATTGCTTACCGGAGCCGCTGTGCCGGCATTAACAGCAGGAGACTGGTTTTTCTCAATGTGGTAATCAAAATAATGGCGGTCGGCATTAACACTGTCAAATGCCGGGTCCTGGTTGGCGATGCCATTCATCACTTTAATCTCCGGCGATATATTTTTAGCCTTGTATAAAACATGGTCAAAATTTGCACTAAAAACCGCATTTCCTTTTTTATCAGCTAACACTTCATTTTCCACATTCTCGCCCCCGGCCCATATAATACAATTGCGGAACAGTGCATTAAAATTATAGCTATTGCCTGCCTCATCAGCATTACTCAAGGTCAATAGCGGTTTTTTATGACTGATATAGCTATTGTCGTAACTCACTATGGTACAATAGGTGAAAGTATATTCTCCGCCTCCGCTAAGCACTATATTGGATCCGCAATTGCTGATAAGGCAGTTCACGGCATCAACAGCAGAACCCAACGCCAGTATGCCGGCATCGTATATATTATCTATAATACACTGTTGCAGTTGTAGTTTGGGTAATGCATTAGTGGCGTCTCCAAAGGCTATAATACCCTGGTACGCATTTTTGATGATGCCATAATGAATAATATTATTAACGCTGGTTTGCCGGAAATATATACCGGGCCACGATGCCGGAAGTTGGCGGTATGCATTATCCAGTCTGTCTCCGGTGAAACTTACAGGCTCCGCATTTGTTCCGTTAACAGTTAATGTGCCGTCTACGATAAATGGCGCATCGGCATGCAAATAAATACGGCAGCCTTTTTCAATGGTGAGTGTGGCATTTTGGGCTACCTGTATACCACCCAAAATAACATAGGGCAGATCATTGTTCCAGGTAATATCTGTATTGATAAAATGGTTGCGCAGGAAATGCGCATTTTGTCCATACGCTTCTAACTGAATATATTTTTGATTGCCATTGTAATTAACCTGTATGCTATCCTGCACAATAAAAGGAAGGCTGGTTGATGAAGGATCAATAGTAACCGAAACGAATATATAAATGCTGTCTCCTGCCTCCATCTCAATATTGTTTATTTCCGGCGCAGCGTCGCCATCCACATTTATTTTATATGCAGAGCCATTGCCTCCCATTAATTTTATGCTACTTAGCTTTAGCTTTTGTGTGTTGCTGTTGATGATGGTAAAATATTGCGTAACCGACCCGGTGGATGTGAACACGGTATCAAAGCGCAGGGTGTCGGCAGTAAAAGACAACGGTGCATTTTTATCGGTAATAAATGTTTGTTTCTTACAGGAGATAATACCTTTCAGCAAAAACAATAACAGCAAAAAATAAATGAGTCTTTTCATTTCGCATTCCTTCTTTTATGCAGCAGCAAAAGCCAAAGTAGCGACACTTAATTTTACATCCGGAACATCTTCAAGGATAGCGTTACCGCAGGCTTCAATGGTAGCGCCCGTGGTAATTACATCATCTACCAGCAATATATTCTTTTTATGGAGTTCTTTGTTACCTGCTGTCGTAAAAACACCATCTACATTTTGCCAGCGCTCCATGCGTGTTTTATGGGTTTGAGTAGTAGTATACCGTGTGCGAAGCACTGCATTGTATAATACCGGCACTTGTAAAACTGCACCGATGCCTTCGCCTAATAAAGCCGCCTGGTTGTAACCTCTTTTATATTCCTTATCAGGAAAAAGCGGTAAAGGAACAATCGCATCGGGCAGTTGAAACCTTGAGGATGTTTTTAATGTTTCGCCCATCAGCGTTCCAAAATAATGGGCCAGTTCTTTATTGTCTTTGTATTTAAACTGGTGAATAAGCTGTTGCAATAAGGAATCTTTGGCAAAATAGTACTGGCTCATAGCACTGCTGCAAATCAATCTTCCCCAAAATGCTTTTTCAACCGGGTTATTCGCGAACGATGCGAAGCCGGTTTCGTTCAGGTGCTGATAACATTTCAGGCAAATGAGATGATGCCCGTTAACCAGGTCGCTTCCGCAGCCGTTGCATAATTGCGGAAAGAGAAGGTGAGAAATGCTATTGAAAACTGCTTTTATCAAGTGTATTAATTTTAAAACAGGTATTTATACAGTTCATCAACCCTGCCCAGCATTACCAGTTCAATGCCAAAATGTTGTTTGCTTAAACCCTTTTGATTGTATTTGCTGATGATCATTTTTTCAAAACCCAGTTTTTCCGCTTCCGCAATGCGCTGTTCTATCCGGTTTACCGCCCGTATTTCACCACTCAGTCCAACTTCGCCTGCAAAAGCAATTTGGTGCGGAAGGGGAATATCCTCATAAGAGCTTAGCAAAGCGCTTACCATGGCCAGGTCTATGGAAGGATCCTCTACTTTTAGCCCGCCGGCAATATTCACAAATACATCTTTCATTCCAAAATGAAATCCACCTCTTTTTTCCAAAACAGCCAGCAAAAGCTGAAGTCTCCGCAAATCGAACCCACTGCTTGTTCGCTGAGGGGTGCCATACACCGATTGGGTAACTAGTGCCTGCACTTCTATCAATAAAGGTCGTTGCCCTTCAAGCGTAGCTGCAATGGCTATACCGCTTAATTGTTCTTCTTTTTGGGTAATCAGTATTTCGGAAGGGTTAGATACCGGGCGCATTCCGGTTCCTGTCATTTCGTAAATGCCCAGCTCGGAGGTGGAGCCAAATCGGTTTTTGAGTGTACGTAAAATCCGGTAAGCATAATGCTGATCGCCTTCAAACTGAAGTACAGTGTCAACCATATGCTCCAAAATTTTTGGACCGGCAATGCTTCCTTCCTTGGTAATGTGTCCAATTAAAAAAACAGGTGTGTTGGTTTCTTTTGCAAAGCGTTGAAATTCGGAGGCACTTTCCCTGATTTGCGATACGCTTCCTGCGGAAGATTCAATGTACGGAGAATGTAAAGTTTGAATAGAATCAACAATTACCAACTGCGGCTTTAATTTTTTTATTTCCTGGAATATAATTTGTGTTGATGTTTCGGTAAGGAGATAAAAGTTTTCATTTTTGATATTCAGGCGATCGGCCCGCATTTTAATTTGCTGTTCACTCTCTTCTCCACTGATGTATAAAGTAATCACACCTTCCAGCAATAATGCATTTTGCAGAAACAGTGTGGATTTGCCAATGCCTGGTTCACCAGCTACCAGTACAAGACTTCCTGTTACAATGCCCGCGCCTAAAACCCTGTTCAGTTCTGCATCCGGTGTAATAATCCTTTTCTCTTCTGTCGCTGATATTTCGTGCAGTGCAATTGTTTTTACTTCGCTTCCATTTTCACTGTACCCTTTCCAGCCCTTGTTATTTTTAGAAGGTTTTTCAATAAGCTCTTCCACAAAAGTATTCCACTCGCTGCATGAAGGACACCTTCCTGTCCATTTAGCAGATTCATAGCCGCAATTACTACAAAAGAATGCAGTTTTTATTTTGCTCATGTGCTAAAGATACGGAGAGGGAAGAAACCGGAAGTGGATATGTTTGATTGTATCGTAGTGCAGGTAAATTAAAAAAAGGCTTTGACTAACTATTAAAATTTGACTTTATGCTAAAAGAAGAAAACAATGCTGATATGTGAAGGAGCATTACAATAATTAAAATTTAAAGACCGCAAAAATTTATAAAATATTGCAGAAGATATTTTGCGAATAAAGAAGTGCAGATAAAGATGGAAAGTATTTAAAGTTAAAGGGTCAGCTTGCGCCGACCCTTTAGTACTTACTAACCCATTAAATTCTTGCACTAAATTACAAATTGCTTAAACATAACAAAATTAATTTTGGCCCCTGTGAATAACTTTTCTTACTACATTATAGCCCCTGTTGACATTGTAACCATATGTTAATCAATTGTTTATAGTTTTTTTTAAATTGCCCGAACGATACCGAATTTAGTCAAGTTGGCAGTTATATTTTTTTTAAACTAATGCGACTGACAAAAGGACGTGCTACATATTTGTTTACCGGATTTAATGTCAATTATCTTAAATGGTAGATAGTTTGCTGTATATAACGCATAATAAATATTCAAAAACTATGGGATCAATTTGGGTCGTATCGCTCATTTTTGTGGGAATTAGTATGCTGGTAAGCATGCGCTTAAAGGGAAAGTTTGCCAGGTACGGTAAAGTTGCGCTTGCAAGTGGCTTAAGTGGCAAAGAGGTGGCCGAAAAGATGTTAAAAGAAAATGGAATATATGATGTTAACGTCAATGCCTCAAATGGCTTTTTAACCGACCACTATAACCCATTGAATAAAACCGTAAATCTTAGTCCGGATGTATATAGCGGAGTATCTGTTGCAGCAGCAGCGGTGGCTGCCCATGAATGCGGACATGCCGTTCAGCACGCCACCTCGTACAGGTGGTTAATGTTAAGAAGCCGGCTGGTGCCTATTGTGCAGTACAGTTCTACGCTGGTGCAATGGGTTTTAATAGGCGGCATACTTCTTATCAAGGTATTTCCTTCCCTATTGTTGATAGGCATTGTTTTGTTTGCACTTACTACCATATTTTCAGTAATAACCCTTCCAGTGGAATTTGACGCCAGTAACAGGGCGCTGGCCTGGTTACAGCATACCAACGTTACCAATGCACAGGAATACCCTATGGCTAAAGATGCTTTAAAATGGGCTGCTATGACCTATGTTGTGGCTGCCATAGCTTCAATAGTTACCCTGGCGCAATATATTCTGATATACGCTGGCAACAGGAGAAGTTAAATAACTTAATTTTATTATGTGTACTCCCGGCATGGCAAACGGGAGTATTTTTTTGCCTTTATTTAAAATTCCACACCGGATTTTTCACATCGTGATAAAAAAGAAAGGTCCATTTTTCCTCCTGGCCCTGTTGCCACCATTGCTGCCGCAGCTCCATGCATTTTTTCCCATTGTAATCGTATTTGGCTACAAACCTGCTTTTCATCTGGTGCAGCTGAGGAGCGTCATCGGCTCCGTAAAAAATGGTTTTACCGTTTTCTTCTATCCAAAATACCTGGTGCCAGGGACTGTGGGCGGCTGTAACCTCGTAACGGATATAACCATCAATAATGCCATCCCCTTGTAAAAAATGTACATTGTTTGCATGCTGCAATATTTCAATTTCACCGGGTATATACGATGGCAATCCTTTTTGCAGCGCAAAAGATAATTCCTCCTGTTGTATATAATAGGTGGCATTGGGAAAAGTAAGGAACCGCTGGTTGAGCACCGTATCGTTTAAACTCACTCCACCCGCATGATCTTTGTGCAGGTGGCTCATCAGTACTTTAGTGATATTTGACGGATCAATATCATTGTTAATGAGGTTTTGATGAATTTGAAGTGTGTTATCCGTATTTGAAAAGCCCAACCCCGCATCTATTAATAAAACATCTTTTGAAGTAACCACAACGAATGGCTGAATTTCCACAAGCAAGCTTCCTGCAGGTCTTTGCTGAAGATCATCATTGGTAAGGTTGAAAGGAACAAATTGCTTGGACTGGTCTACAGTAAAAGCGCCTTCGCTTAAAGGGATAATTTTCATAAGACAAATGTATTGACGAATCTCAAATTTTAAATTTAAAATATGGGATTACCTGAGTACCATCTGCCGGTCTTTATCCAAACGAAGCAGTATAAATATCATAATGCTGAAAGTTACCAGAGATAATCCCCCGTAACTCACAAAAGGAAGCGGGATACCCAATTACAGGTGCCAGGCCCATTGTCATGCAAAGATTGATAGCGATGTGAAAGAAAAGTACGGAAGCCACTCCATAAGCATAACAGCGGCTAAACGCACTTCGCTGCCTTTCTGCAATAGTAACAATGCGGAAAAGCAAAATAACGTAAATGGATAAGAATATCATGCTG
>CAMPJQ010000101.1 GCA_946886925.1 uncultured Terrimonas sp. | reverse complement strand
TCACATAGCTGACTGAAACATGCAGCTTACAATTTTTCCAATTTAGCGATCACAGCTTTCATGCTGATTCCCTTTCCCAGAACCGGCTTAAATAAATCACCTTCCTGCTTTATTCTTGACAACGCATTGTGTATGGTAAAGTCATGCATGCTTAATCCTTTTTTTACTTCCTCCCAATGAAGGGGCATGGATACTGTGGCGCCAGGCTTGGGGCGCAGCGAATACACCGTTGCGAGCGTAGCCTGAGGGCGGTTTTGCAGAAAGTCGAGATAGATTTTTCCTTTGCGTTTTGCAGTGGCCCTTTCAATGCTGGTAAACCCCGGTAATTGTTCATGAACGAATGTTACGATCATTCTCGCAAATTCTTTAGATGACTCATAGGTATATGCTGCCCCCAAAGGAATATAAATATGTAGCCCGGTAGAGCCCGAGGTTTTGCAATACGATGTAACGCCGGCACTTTCAAGCACCTGCCGTGTAACCTGTGCCGCTTCTATAACCTGGTCGAAATTGTTTTTATCGGGATCAAGGTCAATGATACACCAGTCTGGATGATCGGGAGATTGTATGCGGCTGCTCCAGGGGTTAAGCTCTATGCATCCCAATGAGGCCATATACAGGAGGCTGGCTTCATCTGTACAAACCATAAAGTTCTTGTCTCTTTCATCTTCGGCGCTGCGGTATGGGAAAGTTTTTATCCAGTCAGGCACTTTGCCCGTTACATCTTTCTGGTAAAAACTTTTGCCGTTGAGCCCATTGGGATGACGATTGAGCGACTGCGGACGGTCTTTCAGGTAGGGCAATATGTAGGGAGCCACCTGGTAGTAGTAGTTGAGCATATCACGTTTGCTGATTTTTTCTTTCGGCCAATATAACTTGCTCAGGTTGGTAAAAGTAAGTGAATGCCCATTGATCTTTCTTTCCTGTTGCTGATCATTGGGATTGAGCAGTGTTTTTCTTTCGGGTTTACCGTTTTTAATCAGTATCTTTTTTTCGTGCAGCGCGTGATTCTTGTTTTTTAGCACCTGTCTGGTTGATAAGGGCTTTTCTGGATGGACGTCCTGTGCTTTTTTATCTTCCCGCATTCCTTCAAAAGACGGATGACGCATTACACCATCGGTGGTCATTTCCGTATAGGATACCTCGCAGATCAATTTTGGTTTAAGCCAGGTAACGGTTGCCCGGGGAGGGTTGGGACGAAAGCGTGAAGGCTTATTTACATCGGGTTCAAAAGTAAAAGGATTTGTTTTTGTAATGAGCGGTTTAAATTTTTTCATCATTTCTTTCTGCATTTCATCCGAATAACCAGTCCCGATTTTACCGGTGTATACAAGTTTGGTTTTTTCGTATACGCCCGCCAGTAAGGCGCTGAAATGTTTTGGACTGTCTTCGTTTTGCGTATAACCCCCAATTACCACTTCGTGGCGTTTGGCTGCTTTAATTTTAAGCCATTCTTTCGACCTTGCTCCAGGAATATACAGTGAATCCTCTTTTTTTGCTATGATGCCTTCGAGCTTCATTTTTTTAGCCGCTTCAAAAAACTCCGTTCCGGTAGTGTTAAAGGCCTGGCTAATGTGTATCATGGGATGATCGGGGAGGGTGCTCATTAACTTTTCTCTCCTTTCATTTAAAGGAAGTTCCATAAGCGAATAGCCATCCAGCCATAACAGATCAAATACATAAAATTTCAGCTCGCCATCTGCTTCGCTGCGCCAGTTCTGTAGTTTGCCAAAATTAGACAGACCTTCTTCATCGGCCACTATAATTTCTCCGTCGAGTATGGCATTTAACTTCAGATCTTTCAATGCATCGTGAACAGGATAAAATTTTTCATTAAAAGATTTGTCGTTTCGCGAACGGAGGTTTATGCTTTTGTTGTTGAGTAAGGCGATGGTGCGGTAGCCATCCCATTTAACTTCGTAAAGCCAGCCTTCTTCATCGAAAGGCTTGTCTACCAGGGTGGCCAGCATCGGATGAAGTTTCGTGGGAAACTTCGTCTTTTTACCTGTTTTGGCTATTGCCTTTTTTTTGGATGGCGGCTTGGCCTTTTCTTTTGCTTCACCCGGCCTTTTGGTTGCTTTTCCATAAACGGCCGATGATTCGTCGCTTTCAATTTGCTTTAAGGTTCTGCCTGAAATCACAGATTTTTCTTTTTTAAGTATATCCGTGGTTTTGGCATATTTGTCTTTCACCTTCATCAGCAACCACGAATTTTCACCGCGGTACGAAGATTTTACCAGCGCGTACTGCCCCTTCAACTTTTCCCCGTTGAGATTAAAAACGAGTTTGCCCTTATGCAGTTGGTGCAGCAATTCTTTTTCTTTTTCGTTTTTCCCCGCAAAATTTCCTTCTGCCGGTTCATACGTGCCCTCATCCCAAACCATTACGGTGCCGCCGCCATATTGTCCTTTTGGTATGATGCCTTCAAAAGTTCTGTAATCAAAAGGATGATCTTCCACCATCATTGCCAGGCGTTTAACCGAAGGATCGGTGGAAGGTCCCTTTGGAACTGCCCAGCTTTTAAGCACTTTGCCCATTTCAAGCCTGAAATCGTAATGCAGGTTGGTGGCTGCATGTTTTTGAACAACGAAACGCAATTCTTCGGCGGTGGATTTTCCACCGGTAGGCTCGGGCGTTTTAGTGAAAGTCCGTTTTTTTTTATAAGTACTAAGTGACATGACATAAGCGGTTTAAAATGCATGCCAAAAAATAAATTTAATACCTGTATATAAGCTTAAAGCATATGCGCGAACATTTCTGCACATAAGATCGTAGCATCTTTTGGTTACCTGCCCGCGTGATCCTGATTGGACGGGTAAGGTTCATGGCATGATTTGTGAATCCTGAAGATTAGGAAAGGACAAGATAAAGCAGCATCTTCCTGTACACTTTATTTCCAAACAGTAAAATGAATAAACGTACTTCAAAAAAGAGAACATCATATCTTGGACGTGTCTTTAATAAAATTTCTGGTTGGATAACCCGGAAAACCGGAAGCCCGGGGGCTTTTATTCTTGCCTTCAGTCTTATAATTCTGTGGGCAGCATTGGGACCGGTGTTTGATTATTCAGACACCTGGCAATTAGTCATTAACACGGGCACTACTATCATTACTTTTCTCATGGTTTTTATTATCCAGCAATCTCAAAACAAGGATACGGCAGCTATCCATTTAAAATTAAACGAATTAATTGCCAGCGATGAAAGGGCGAGTAACCGACTCGTGGATATTGAAGATTTGACGGAAGAGGAATTAATGATCCTGAAGAAATTTTATATTAAGCTTTCTGAAAGAGCAGAAAAAGAGAAGGATATCCATTCTTCTCACTCGCTTGATGAAACTGGTGAGGCTAACTATAAACTGCAACCGAGAAAGAAATTGACGCCCGGGAATTAGAGATAAACCTTTTCTGCTAAGGTTAACCGGGAGTTGATCGGGGTCCTGCTATTTTCATCTTTTTTCATCTCCTTTTGCATTGCATCGTTACCCGGCACAATAATAGTTCTACAAATCTTGTTTACTTAAAATAAATTATTCGTAATGGAGGCAGATCTTCACTATGCATTAATTACGGGAGCCGCAGGTGAGGAAGGCTATGGCCTGGCTGATCTTTTTGCAAAAGATGGATTTAACCTGGTAATAATGGCAAGAGATCATGAAGGTTTGAGTAATATAACCGGGGAATTAAAGCAACAATACGGGATTAAAGTAATAACAATTTCCAAAGACCTGTTTTTGTCAAAAAATGTTTTGGGATCTTATAATGAACTTATAACTACTGATATTCAGATTGATTTATTGGTATCGGTGCAGGGGCGCATCCATATGGTAAGTTTATTGAAACCCATATTTAAAAAAGACTACCAGTTGCTCAATTAACCTCATCCTTTAAATATGGCTCAATCATTCACCTTATGGAAAGTAAACCCCGGAAGAAAAATATAGTGATTACTGATGATGATCCCGGGATACGGGATATTTTCAAAATAATTTTTGAAACAGCAGGCTATGACGTACAATTGATAACAAATGGCGACGACCTCCTGAATAATAAATTTGATATTCCTGATCTTTTTTTGCTTGATAAACAATTATCGGGTATTGATGGCATTGACATTTGCCGGTATTTGAAGAAGCAAAAAACAACATGCCATTTACCTGTTATAATGATTTCAGCAAACCCCCATATTGGTAAATTGTCTGAAGAGGCAGGAGCAGATGCGTATATTGAAAAACCTTTTGAAGTAAAATATTTGCTTGAAATGGTGGAAAGGTATATCTGAAAAATTTCCTTGCCAGTTTTACGCTTTCTCATTTCCGGTAAAATCGGGGTTAAACAATTTTTTCTGAAGAGGGGAAATATTTCTACAGTACCAGTGTTTTAAATGGTAATACATTCTTCCTCATGTAACACAGATGTATTTTATTTGATAAAATCCATGGCAGGAAAATTGACTTATTAGCTGAAAGTATTGCATATGGAACCTGTTAAATGGGGAATTATCGGGCCGGGAAACATTGCCCGTGAATTTGTATCGGATCTGGGTTTTGTTAAAACGCCGCAGCAAGTTGTTGCCGTGCTGGGGCATAGTAAAGACAGTACCATGGAATTTGCCGGCACATTTAATATACCACATGTATTTTTTGAGCTTGATGAGTTTGTCGCAAAAGGAAATATGAACGTGGTTTATGTTGCCACACCTCACACCCTGCATTACAGGCAGGTGATGAAATGCCTGCAACACCGTATACCGGTATTATGTGAAAAACCACTAACTATTAATGAAATACAATGCAAGGAGCTGGTGGATGCGGCCAAGTCGGCAGAAACTTTTTTAATGGAAGGCATGTGGATCCGGTTTTTGCCTGGCATACAACTGGTTATGTCGTTGCTAAATGAGGGTAAGATTGGCGAAATTGTTTCCATCAAAGCATCCATGGGATATAAAGCGCCGGCTGACCCGGATAGCCGTTATTTTGATCCTGCATTGGGCGGCGGTTCTTTACTTGATCTTGGCGTATATCCTGTTTTTCTTGCGTTATTGCTATTGGGAGCGCCGGATACCATCAAAGCCATTGGAACTTTGTCGGAGGAAGGAATAGACGAAACCTGTTCGGTTCTTTTTCACTATAATAAAGGACAGCATGCTACGCTGGAATCTTCACTGAAAATGGAAACAAAGCTGCCGGTAGAAATAGCAGGGGAAAAAGGAACGATCAGGATATTATATCCTTGGTTTGAAAAAACACCTGGCATTGAACTGCAGTTGTATAATGAGGAAGCTGTAACTTATCCTGTACAGTGGGAAGGGCATGGACTTTATTTTGAAACAGAAGAGGTCTTAAACTGTATACAGAATAAGCAAATAGAAAGTAAATTGTTATCGCACAATTTTAGTATTGAAATGATAAAAATAATGGACGAGATCAGAAGCCAGGTAAATGTTAGTTATACCATGCACGAATAGGCAGATCGTTAGAAAAAAGCAGGGAACAGCTCTTTATTTCTTTCTTGCTTTTGCAATAATCCATAGTATAAGCACTACAACAACCGCCACCAAAAAGAATGCCCACCACATTCCGGCTTTAAAAATGCCTTCCACTACATTGCAGCCGCTCAATAAAAAAATAAAAGCCATAGAAATCACCACGGGAAATAATATTTGTTTGCTCATACTGATCGTTTACATACTGAATTTCAATTATTGTACCATTTCCATTAGGGCTATTGGGGGTGGTTGTTTATTCTTCTGAATTGAAGGCAGGCGGATGCCAATTTTCTTTTTGCTTTTTCATAATATTACCTGAATAGCTCCTCATACAAAAAATCTGCAGCAAACTGACCTGCCTCCTGCCAGCGGTTTCTGGCTGCTTTGCCTGCCCATAGGGGATTGAATCTTTTTTGCAGTTCATGTCCATAGCCCTCATATACTTTTAAACGGTTGGGAATATGCAGGGCATCTGCGTTTTTATGGATAATAGAGCTTCCATATACGCCATTGTCCGTTTTGGTAAAGGGTACTATCCTGTCTCTGCTGCCATGCACACTCACGATAGGCACCCTGGCATTTTTTAACCAACTGGTGTCGAACATGCCGCCCCAGAAATTGATTATAGCGGCTATCTGCAGGGGATTGCCTGCAGCGGATACAAGATTGGAAAGGGGCACAGGGTGCACCCGCTGTTTCATTAAAGTTGGATTGCTGTAAACCGATTGCAGGGCTATCATTCCTCCCGCAGAATTGCCGGCCAATATAATGCGACTGGTATCAATGCCGTACAGATTGTGATGTTGTTTGAAAAAAGAAACCGCCAGGCTGATATCTTCCATAGCGGCTGAACAGGCATTTACCAAAGCGGTGAAATCGGATAAAGTCTTTTCCTTGCTTAACCTGTAGTTTACGGCGGCGCATACATAACCCCGTTGTGCAAAACGTTTGCTCCACAGGGGTGTTCCTCTTGATTTTTTATTGCCGAATTTAAAGCCGCCGCCGTGCATCCAAATGATCAGAGGGCGGCTTGAGCTGGTATCATTTTCAGGCTGGTACAAGTCGAGCAGGTAATATTTTTGTTTTGTATTGCCGGGAAGATCGGGCTGGTAAACCACGTCTTTATCTATTTTAATATTCTTAAAAACCGGGTCTTTATACCGGGTGGTTTGCCATTGTTCGCCGAAAAGTGGCAGCGATATAAATGTCATAGTACAACTTATAATGAATAAATTAAGCATAGCTAAAGTTAAGTGGAATATGCAGCAAATAGGTACTGTCACCTGTTGGTGACGGATATGATCAATTCATCAGGCGCCAATAGCAGTTCATGCATAGGGTTATAGGCAGCCGCGAAGTTGCACTATACTTTTGATGCCAAATGATTTTTAACTATCAACACTCAATATGATGTTTATGCGTACAATAATTTTTGCTGTTATTTTCCTTTTCATTGCGTTTGCTTCAGTTATTACAAGCTGTAATACACGAAGTATAGCGGAAGCGACTCCAGCCGCAATCAATAAAGACAGCCTTGTAAAAAGAGGGGCCTACTTAGTAACCGTAATGGGTTGCGATGATTGCCATTCGCCCAAAAGGATGGGGGCTCACGGGCCTGAAATTATTCCTGAGTTGAGGCTTTCAGGCTACCGGCAAAATATACCTTTGACTCCGGTTAATACTGACGAAATTAAAAAGGGATGGGTTCTTTTCAGTCCGGATCTTACCGCTGCCGCAGGACCATGGGGCGTTTCATTCGCTGCCAATCTTACCAGCGACCTCACCGGTATTGGTAGCTGGACGGAATTGCAATTTAAAAAAGCGCTGCGCGAAGGCAAGTATAAAGGACTGGATAATACCAGGCCTTTGTTACCACCGATGCCCTGGCCCAATTTTGGTCAGTTAACAGATGCTGACATTAAAGCGGTTTTTACCTTTTTGCAATCTACAAAGCCCGTAAAAAATATTGTGCCGGCCCCGCAGCAGCCGGCAACAATGCAGTAGCAGGGGTACGTGTCTTTTGCGACGAACATGCAGCAGTTTTTACTCCAGGGAAACGAATACATTTTCTTTATGGCATACCCCCCGGGAATGGATGCCGGATACTGCGGAAAGGCTAACATATGCAATTCATACACTGTTTTCCTCAATTCATACAGTCGCAGCCACAGTTTATTTTGCGAAAGCCGGTGAAACAGGGAAAAGATGGTAATTTGTAAAACGAGATGAAAATCAGATTACCACAATATACGAGCAAGGATTACACTGTAATGTTTTGGGTAACCGTTCCCTTTTCATTTATCGCGAATAGTATTATTTTCGGTGGTTTGTATTTTTCGGATTGGAGCGTGTTTTTGCTGGCTACAATAATAACCTGGGCAGGCGTTTGTGTTGATTTCATACTGTGCGGCATTGTAGCAGTTACTTTAAAAAAACGATTTCCATTAGAACAGCAGGTAAGCAAAAGGCTGGTTTTAATGATACTGACTTTCTGGCTGCTGACGCTGATTTTTTTGTATTCGCTTTTCAGAGGGTATGAAAAGATACCGTTTTGGGACTACAGCTTTAATGAAACGGCTTTTATCTGGAGTTGTATCGGTTTGGGTATTCTTAATGTGT
>CAMPJQ010000100.1 GCA_946886925.1 uncultured Terrimonas sp. | reverse complement strand
TTTTTATTGTGAATGATCTCCCGGGGAGCTAAATGTTCTTTGGCTATTAAGGGTTGCTTTTCTGCCTGGCGGGATATGATGTTGCCGGCACTCATCCACAGCCAGCTTCCTATTGCTGTAATGGCAGCGGCAGCAACCATGCGCCTCCATTGAAAAGAAATGATACGCGATATTGTTTTCTCTGTTCGATGCAGGGTTTCTTTATTGGTAAATACAATTGCATTATCGGGTTGTAATTTTACCCGTTCCAGCAGTGTAAGCTCTGCCTTCTTTTGCGGATGTGCTGCTGTGAAATCTTCAACTTCCTTTTGTTGTTCTGCATTGAGTTCACCATCTGCATACAACACGAAATATTCTTCGTAATTGTGTATCGTAATAAGGGAAGACGTTGATTTATATAAGGCTGCTTTATGCAGAAAGGGAATTATTTCATCGGCAGAGAGCCGGGTTTGCACGAGGGATTGTAATTCTTCCTTAAGGTCGGCATGGAGGACAACAAAGGCTTCCACCACTTTACGTTCTGCCGCATCCAGTTCATTATCTGCATACAGCAGAAAGAACATTTCGTAATTATGCCTGTTAATTTCCATGTTTAATTTTTTTCTTATCACTTACCACTTATCACTTATATCACATTTTCCATTTTAACCAGGTATTCTTTTAATTGCAGCCGGGCACGGTGCAGGTATACTTTTACCTGGCTTTCGCTTAAACCCGTTATTTTGCCAATTTCCTCGTAAGAATAACCCTCGTAATCTTTCAGCATCACCAATGAACGTTGGGTTTCATTCAATCTCGCCAGGGCCTGCTCCAGTATTTTTCTTATGCTGTGTTTCGGCTGCCCGATACCGGCATCTTCCCTGAAATCCTCTTTCAGGTTTACACGTTTTCCTTTCCTGATGTGATCAATCATTTGGTTATATGCAACGGTAAACAGGTACGACTTACTCTTTTCATACTGTACCTCATCCCTGTTTCGCCACAGTTTTTCAAATGCGGTTTGCACCACGTCGCGGGCATCTTCTTCATGCCTCAGATTTTTCAGGATAAACCTGTATACATTGTCTGCATAGCAGTTAACACATTCATTATACTCTCTTTCGGTCATACAGTCAGTTAAATTCCCTTAAAATTACCTCCCTAATGTGTGATTTTGTTTATTATACGGTTAAACGGCGTAAAAGTTACATCAAAGTAAAAATTAAATGATATAGGTTTGCAGCCAGGCGTTAAATCCTTAAAAATATTGAAGTGGATAACCCGGTACACGATATTATTTTGGTGAATGAAAGAGATGAACAGATTGGTACCATGGAAAAAATGGAGGCGCACCGCAAGGCGCTCTTACATAGGGCTTTCAGTGTATTTATTTTTAATAATAAAGGAGAAATGTTGTTGCAGCAGCGGGCCCGGGGCAAATATCATAGTGCGGGCTTATGGACCAATGCCTGTTGCAGCCATCCGCGGCCGGGTGAAACCACTATAGCTGGTGCTCAAAGGCGGTTAAAGGAGGAGCTTGGCTTTGTTGTTCCTTTACAGAAAGCCTTTGATTTTATATATAAAGCCGGCTTTGATAATGGCCTTACAGAAAATGAATTTGATCATGTATTTGTGGGCGAATATGAAGGAGAAGTTGTTCCGGATCCTACGGAAGTAAATGCGTTTTGTTATAAGTCAATGTATATGATCCGGGAAGAACTGGAAGCAGACCCCCGGCAATATACGGCATGGTTTGCCATTGCCTTTCCTCTTATTGAGGCACATAGAAAAGAGATTTGAATCAAGCCAGCATTTTCTTCATTGCCTCTGTTAATTCGCCTTTGGTAATAGGTATACCCATGATTTTATTATAGGCTTTGGCGTCTACCAGGTATTTGTCGCGTATAATTTTAATGAGCTGTCCATTATTGATCTCAGGAATAAGCACCTGTTCAAAGTTCTTAATAATATCGCCGAGATTGCGTGGAAATGGCCTTACATAACGAATATGTGCATGGGAAACTTCATGTCCCTGGGATTGCAGTTCGGCAACAGCGCTTTTTATAACTCCGTAAGTAGAGCCCCAGCCAAGCACCAGCAATTTGCCTTTTTCCGCACCGCTGTCTAATCGTTGTTCACGAATATCATCGGCTATCTTATCTACCTTTTCTTCCCTGATCTTTACCATTAACTGATGATTTTCAGGATCGTAGCTTACATTTCCTGTGATATTTTGCTTTTCAATACCACCGATCCGGTGCTCCAGCCCCGGTGTACCCGGTACTACCCATGAACGAACCAATTTTTCATCGCGCAGGTAAGGATGATATTTTTCTTCTCCATGGCCCAGTTCTGTTTTAAAATGAACCGGTACTTCCGGTAAGTCAACAGTTTGGGGGAAGCGCCAGGGTTCGGCTCCATTGGCAATATAGCCATCACTTAAAAAAATAACAGGGGTCATGTGCTGCACCGAAATGCGGCAGGCTTCATATATAGCATCGAAACAGTCGTGCGGTGAAGAAGCTGCAACTACCGGCATAGGGCATTCGCCGTTTCTACCATAATATGCCTGCAATAAATCACTTTGCTCTGTTTTGGTGGGTAAACCTGTAGAAGGTCCTCCGCGTTGAACATCTATAATAACCAGTGGAATTTCAAGCATAACAGCCAATCCCATTGCTTCTGTTTTTAAAGCCATCCCAGGCCCGGAAGTGGTAGTAACTCCCAGACTGCCACCGTAAGCTGCACCAATGGCGGCGGAAATTCCTGCAATTTCATCTTCGGCCTGGAAAGTGCGTATGCCAAAAGATTTATGACGGCTTAGCTCATGTAAAATATCCGACGCCGGGGTAATGGGATAAGAACCCAAAAATATAGGCAGCCCGCTTTTCTGAGAAAAAGCGATCAGCCCATATGTAAGCGCCTGGTTACCCATAATGGAGCGGTAAGTACCGCTTTCCATGCGTGCCTTGGCCACGGTATAGGTAGTACCAAAAGCCTCGGTAGTATCGCCATAATTATATCCTGCTTTAAGCACTTTTACGTTGCTTTCAAATATTTCGGGCTTTTTCCCAAATTTTTCTTCAATGAACTGAATCGTATTATCCATGCTGCGGTTGTACATCCAGTATAAAAAACCCAGTACGAACATATTCTTGGCCCTGTCTTTTTCCTTTGTACCCATGGTAATATCCTTCAATGCCTCGCGGGTCATTTTGGTAACGTCCATTTTTATCACTTCGTAACTGCTGAGGCTGTCGTCTTCCAGGGGATTAATGCCATCAGGATAATTGGCCAGTCTGAGGTTTTTAACATCAAACCCGTCCGTATTAGCGATTATTTTTCCTCCTTTTTTTAATGACTTCAAATTTACTTTCAATGCTGCGGCATTCATGGCCACCAGCACATCGCATTCATCTCCGGGTGTGTACACCATATCGCTTGAAAAACGCAACTGGTAACCGCTCACGCCGGGTAATGTACCCTGCGGAGCGCGTATCTCAGCGGGGAAATCGGGGAAAGTGGCCAGATCTATACCCAATAGAGCAGTATTATTTGTAAACTGGCTTCCGGTAAGCTGCATGCCATCACCGCTGTCTCCTGCAAATTTGATCACTACTTCCTGTAAAACTTCTGTCTTCGTAGCCATTGTTCTTATTTTAAATGAAACTTTGCAAAGTTAGTTCAACATACATTTGCTCAGGCAAAAATTTAAGTCATGAGTTTGTCTGATATAAGGCCTGCAGATAAGATTTTGCGGACTCCGTTAAATCTTCGTAATTCGTTGATTTAATTTAATATTATAGTGCTTTCCGTAATTATCGTTAACTATAATGTAAAGTATTTCCTGGAGCAATGCCTGTATGCTGTATACAAGGCAGGGCGGGGTATTGCAATGGAGGTAATTGTGGTTGACAATCATTCTGCCGACGGCAGCCGCGATTATCTCGAAGCGGCTTTTGCGCAGGTGCAATTTTACTGGCTTAGCGAAAACCTGGGTTTTGCAAAGGCCTGTAATTTGGGCTTAAAGCGGTCTAAAGGAGAGCATATTCTCTTTTTAAATCCCGATACCATTGTTAGCGAAGACTGCTTTGAAAAATGTATTGATTTTTTAAAATCACATCCGCAGGCCGGGGCCCTGGGTGTGCGGATGATTGATGAATCGGGTCATTTTTTAAAAGAAAGCAAAAGAGCTTTTCCTTCACCGGCAACTTCTTTTTTTAAGCTCACCGGGCTTGCCCGTTTATTTGCACATTCCGAAGCTTTTGCAAAATATTATCTTGGCAACTTAAGCGAAGGACAAACCCATGAAGTGGATGTGCTGGCTGGCGCTTTTATGATGATAAAGAAGACCGTTCTGGATATTACCGGTGGCTTTGATGAGGCTTTTTTTATGTATGGCGAAGATATTGACCTGAGCTACCGTATTCAAAAACAAGGGTATAAGAATTATTATTATCCGGGAGTAACCATACTTCATTTTAAGGGAAAAAGTACCCCTCAGAAAAACATGCATTATGTACGCATGTTTTACCAGGCCATGCGTGTTTTCGCTAATAAACATTATGGGAAGCGCAGATCGGGTTTATATAATGCCTGCATACAAGTAGCCATAGGGCTAAGGGCCGTTATAGCGAATTTGCTGTACTGGATAGGAAATAGCCTAAATGCCGTTGAAAAGCAATTTAATAAAATAAAGAACCAGGGAAGTTCAATACAGGTGCTTATTATAGGTGAAGAGGAAAATTATAAAGACGTAATAGCACTGATAAACAATACAAACAGCACGAAAGCCTGGCAAATTAATCTTTTACCAATGGAGCAAAATGCTGCGGAAAGCCACAGCAAGATGGCCGGCATATTAAAAAATGGCAATATCAAAAACATTGTTATTTGTGAAGGAAAATACACTTTCGGAGAAATAATAGAGTTAATAGATGCGCTGGACAATAGAAGAATAAGGGTGGGGATACACGCTGAGGGGAGTAAAGGCATAGCCGGGGAGTTGTTTATGCGCCAATGAAAAGATCTTATACAAAACATGCAGCGAAACATTTATTATTATTTGAAGCTTATGCCTTAAGAACACAACGGATTACAAAAAAACTGAATTCGCAGCGATTGCAGCGTACAAAAGCGCAGGAATTTAGGCACATACGAACTAGTGTCATACATTTGCCCGTTAATAAAATATCATTTAACCCATCTCTACTCAATGGGGCTTATTGAAATACCGATTCCTAAAACAATTGCAAGAACATTAAAATTGCACGCGGGACCGCAACAGCGGCAACAGGGGCGTGTGTTAAAAAAATTATTAAAAAAAGCAAGATACACCGAGTTTGGGCAGACCTATCATTTTGATGAAATATTGCTGCACAAGCACCCTGAGAAAATGTTTCAGCAACGGGTTCCTGTTTTTGATTACGACAGCATCTACAGTCAATGGTGGCACCGCACATTAGACGGTATTCCCGATGTATGCTGGCCGGGGAAGATTGAATTTTTTGCACTCAGTTCAGGCACTTCCGGATCTGCCAGTAAATATATTCCCATTACCAATGATCTGATGCGGGGCAACCGCATTGTAATGATCAAACAAATGCTTACCCTGCGCAATTACGAAAATATACCGGTACGGTCTATCCGCAAAGGCTGGCTCATGCTGGGGGGAAGTACCGATCTGCAAAAAGGACCCGGCTACTATTCGGGCGATCTGAGTGGCATTACGGCAAAAAAAGTTCCCTTCTGGTTTTCTCCTTTTTATAAGCCGGGAAAAAAAATTGCACGTACCAAAGACTGGAATACTAAATTGGATGAGGTAGTTGAGCAGGCCCCTCACTGGGATATAGGATTTGTAGTAGGCGTGCCGGCATGGATCCAGATGTGTATGGAAATGATCATAGAAAGGTATCACCTGAAGAACATACATGAAATATGGCCTAATCTTGCTTTTTATGTACACGGCGGTGTAGCATTTAATCCTTATAAAAAAGGATTTGAAAAATTGCTGGGCAAACCACTTACCTATATTGAAACGTATCTTGCCTCGGAAGGTTTTATCGCTTACCAGGACAGGCAGAACGGAAAGGGGATGAAATTAAGCACCAATGAACATATCTTTCTTGAATTCGTTCCTTTCAATAATCAAAATTTTGACACTGAAGGAAATATTAAGGCCAGTGCACAGCCGCTGCTTTTAGATGAAGTGGAAGAAGAAAAGGATTATGCTATTTTACTGAGTACTTCCGCAGGGGCATGGAGATATCTTATTGGAGATACTGTAAGGTTTACAGATAAAAAAAGATCGGAAATAATTATTACGGGAAGAACAAAACATTTCCTGAGCCTGGTGGGGGAGCACCTGAGTGTTGATAATATGAATAAAGCAATTCAACTGGCCGGACAGCAAATGAATATTTCCATTCCTGAATTTACGGTGGCGGGCATTCCTTATGAATCATTTTTTGCGCATCACTGGTATATTGCCTGTGATGATGCGGTAGATGCAGAAAAGCTGCGTGTGGCTATAGACAATAATCTCAAAGAACTGAATGATGATTATGCTGTAGAAAGAAGGAGTGCATTGAAGGAGGTGTTACTGACTGTGTTGTCTGAAAAAAACTTTATGGAGTTTATGCAGCAAAAGGGCAAGTTGGGTGGACAACACAAGTTTCCCAGGGTTATGAAGGGGAAAATGCTTGAAGAATGGCAACAATTTATTACTTCTGCAACGATATAAACGATATTACTGGTTTTCGTTAACGGTTTTTTACCAGAACAGTTAACCACGGTTTCTTACATTTATACCTTCAAATTGATGAATCTAAAAGGTAAATCATGATTGAGGCCCTTTTGAAAGGATTGGCTTTAGGGTTAATTTTAGCCTTATCTGTAGGTCCGGTTATTTTTACTATAATCAAACAAAGTATTTATAATGGTCATGAGGGTGGCTTTAGTTTTGTAGCAGGGGTATGGATAAGTGATATTGTGCTGGTAATATTATGCAATGCGTTTACCGAATTGGTAAAGGAATTGCTGGAATATAAAAAGCTGATCGGGTATACCGGAAGTTCGTTTTTGCTGGCTATGGGCGTATATTATCTTTTTTTTAAAAAAATTAAGATCAGGGCAAACGGCGGTGGGCTGGAAGTTAAATTAGACAGGAAGGATCATACCCAGATCTTTCTTTCCGGATTTCTGATCAATACCCTCAATCCAAGCGTTATTATTTTTTGGCTGGTAAACGCCACTGCATTTGCGGTTTCACATACGCTTCAGCAGCGTATCATAATTTTTACCACATGCATATTGTTCAATATACTGGCGGATGCTGCCAAAGTGTTGCTCGCCGGCAGTTTACGCAAAAGGTTAACCGTGCATAATATTTCATTGATCACTAAAATTTCGGGAGGTATCTTAATTGGATTTGCCTTTGCCCTTATATATGGAATAATTTTTTGGAGTGATAAGGTGCATTAAGGTTACAAGTTACAAGTTACAGGGTTACAGGTTGTAAGTTACAGGGTGCAAGTTTTACTGGGTGTCGGGTAAGGAACTTAGCTACAAACCATAAATTAATTTCATGCGCAAATTTCTACTGCTGCCATGCTTTTTCATTTCTTTTTTTTCATTCTCCCAGCAGAGTGATTTTTTATCCTTCAGGAAAAAAGACCGCACCATCAAAACTTACTTTAGAGGAATGCCTATTGAATTTATTCATCTTAACGGGTCGGCTGTAAATGGAGTAATTGAAAAGATTTACAACGACACCGTATACATGATACAGTATGATGTTAGAATGTCTCCCACCCTGTGGGGTACAAGCGTGCGGGACACCATTGGACACTATGACCTGCGATTTCATTATAAAGAAATAGCTGCCATACCCAAACCACCAAAGGCATTTGAGTTTATACGCAATGGTACATTGTTTATGACAGGTGGTGGCGGCTATGCTTTCCTGCATACTTTTAACGGATTGATACAAAAAAGGAAAATTTATCCTTCAACCCTGGCCATTTCAGGCAGTGTGGCAGTGCTGGGTTTTACAATGCGTAAACTGAGAAAATATTATTATCCTGTAGGAAAAAAATACAAAATGGAGTATATAAAAATGTCATCACCGCAGAAATAACGCGTAAGGCTCATGCATTTGTTTTATTT
>CAMPJQ010000099.1 GCA_946886925.1 uncultured Terrimonas sp. | reverse complement strand
CTTCTTAATCCATCAAAAAAATTAGGCGCTACAGCTTACGCAGCCTTCTTCCATGCTGCACGAAGGCCCTGTTGTTTCAGTTTCGCCAACAGTGTGTACGTTGGCTGCATTTACCAATGGATCTGCCATTTTTCCTCCCTGCTTTTCTACCGTAAACTGTACCGCCTGTGAAGCAGCTTTTGTACGCAGGTAATACATCCCTGTTTTTAATCCCTTCTTCCATGCATAAAAATGCATTGAGGTAAGTTTGGCCGCATTGGGATTATCAACAAACAGATTAAGTGATTGCGACTGGCAGATATAAGCGCCTCTTTCGGCTGCCATATCAATGATGGTACGTTGTTTGATCTCCCAAACGGTCTTGTATATTTCCCTGATGTGATCCGGTATCTCATCAATCCTTTGAACAGAGCCATTGTGCATCATGATCTTTCGCTTCATATCATCGTTCCACAAATTCAGCTCTACCAGGTCTTTCAGCAAATGTTTGTTTACTACCACAAATTCCCCGCTCAAAACACGGCGCACATAAATATTGGAGGTATAGGGTTCAAAGCATTCGTTGTTTCCCAATATCTGCGATGTAGATGCGGTAGGCATTGGCGCTACCAGCAGTGAATTTCTTACTCCATATGTCATTACTTCATCTTTAAGCCGGTACCAATCCCAGCGCATTGCAGGTTCTACGCCCCACATGTCGAATTGAAATACGCCTTTTGATACAGGAGAGCCGGCAAATGTTTCATAGGCACCGTGTACTTTAGCCAGGTCTTTACTGGCCGTCATGGCTGCGAAATAAATGGTTTCAAAAATTTCAGCATTCAGCTTCCGGGCTTCCTCACTTTCAAATGGGAGACGCAATAAAATGAATGTATCGGCCAATCCCTGCACACCCAGCCCTACAGGGCGATGCCTCATATTTGAATTCCGGGCTTCTTCAACAGGATAATAATTATTGTCTATGATCCTGTTCAGGTTTTTGGTTACTTCATAGGTAACCTCATACAGTTTGTCGTGATCGAATGCGCCGTTATTTACGAATCGCGGTAAGGCAAGAGAGGCCAGGTTACATACCGCTATTTCGCCGGGCGAAGTGAACTCCATTATTTCCGTACAAAGGTTGGAGCTTTTGATAGTACCCAGGTTTTGCTGATTCGATTTGCGGTTAGCGGCATCCTTGTACAATAAGTATGGCGTGCCGGTTTCAATCTGTGCATCCAGCACGGCAAACCACAGGTCCTGCGCTTTTACCGTTCTTCTTGCCCTTCCTTCTCTTTCATATTGTTCATACAAGTTTTCAAAAGCCTCTCCCCAGCATTCGTGCAGGCCCGGCGCTTCATGCGGACAAAATAAACTCCAGTCTCCATTGGCTTCCACTCTTTTCATGAAAAGGTCCGGTATCCATAAAGCATAAAACAAATCTCTTGCCCGCATTTCTTCCTTGCCATGGTTTTTCTTCAGCTCCAAAAATTCAAATACATCTGCATGCCAGGGTTCAAGATAAATGGCGAATGCGCCCTTTCGTTTACCCCCGCCCTGGTCAACATAACGGGCCGTATCATTAAACACCCGGAGCATGGGAATAATGCCATTGCTGGTTCCGTTGGTACCGCCAATATAGCTGCCCGTAGCACGGATATCATGAATAGACAATCCTATTCCACCTGCACTTTGAGAAATCTTTGCCGTTTGTTTCAGCGTATCGTAAATACCGTCTATGCTGTCTTCCTTCATGGTTAATAAAAAGCAGGATGACATTTGCGGCTTTGGCGTTCCCGCATTGAAAAGGGTTGGTGTGGCATGTGTAAACCAGCGTTCGCTCATTAAATGATAGGTTCTAACAGCACTTTCAATATCATCTTTGTGTATGCCAATGGCCACACGCATATACATGTGCTGCGGACGTTCGGCAACCTTACTGTCTATGCGCAGCAGGTACGATTTCTCCAGGGTTTTGAATCCGAAATAGTCAAATGCATAATCACGATCATAAATAATGGTGGAATCAAGCAGTTCTGTATTGTCGTGGATTATTTTCCAAACATCATCTGCAAGCAACGGGGCCGCTTTACCCGTTTTTGCATCTTTGCAGTCATGCAACAATTGCATGGTATGCGAAAAACTTTTGGTGGTGTTTTTATGCAGGTTGCTTACCGCAACGCGGCTGGCAAGCAATGCATAATCCGGGTGTTTTACTGTGAGTGAAGCGGCGGTTTCGGCCGCCAGGTTATCGAGTTCGGTAGTGCTAACGCCATCGTATAATCCCTCAATCACTTTTTTTGCTACATCAATTGAATTTACAAAACGCCTGTCTAACCCGTAGCAAAGCTTTTCAATACGGGCTGTTATTTTATCAAATTTTACGGATTCTCTTTTCCCGTTTCGTTTTATTACCTGCATGGGATGTGTTTTAATGAATTAATATTTCAATGTGAAAAGTGAAAAGACAGAGGTGAAAGAGCGGGCTGTCTAAAAAGTAATATTTTGCCACGAAGGCACGAAGAAAGTAAAACCCGAAGATCAGGACTTTGTGTCTTTGAGTCTTCGTGGCATATCTTCTATACCGGCCCCTTTTGAGACAGTCTCACACTCTTCCAACCATTTTGGTTAATAGTGCAAAGCAGGCATTAAGAAGTAATTGCATTAAAATTACAAAACACTTTTCGACGAAGCCCTTTTCTTCCCTCTCCCCTTTCACCTTTCACCTCTTTCCTTTCACCTTTTAAAAATCTTCTTCCAAACTAAAGGCCTGCGCCTCTTTACCTGAGCCCAGTACACCAGACTTCTGGTAGTCGCCAACGCGTTTTTCTAAAAAATTGGTTTTGCGTTCCAATGATATCATTTCCATAAAATCGAAGGGATTGACTGCTTTGAAAATTTTATCGTACCCCAGCTCAGCCAGCCAGCGGTCGGCCACAAACTCAATGTATTGCTGCATCAGCTTAGCGTTCATGCCAATAAGCGCCACTGGTAAAGCTTCGGTTATAAACTCTTTTTCAATTTCAACAGCATCTTTAATAATGCCATGCACATCCTCCTGCGATAATTTATTGCTGAGCATACTGTACAACTGGCAGGCGAACTCGCAATGCAGTCCTTCATCACGACTTATCAGTTCATTGCTGAAAGTAAGTCCCGGCATTAAGCCTCTCTTCTTCAGCCAGAAGAGCGAACAAAAGCTGCCGCTGAAAAATATACCCTCAACCGCGGCAAAGGCCACCAGTCGCTCAGCAAATGAACCGTTTTCAATCCAACGCAGCGCCCATTCCGCTTTGCGTTTTACAGCCGGTATGGTTTCAATAGCATGAAACAAGCGGTCTTTCTCTACCGGATCTTTGATGTAGGTATCAATGAGCAGCGCATAGGTTTCCGAATGAATATTTTCCATCATGATCTGGAAACCGTAAAAGCAGCGGGCTTCCGGCAACTGCACCTCGCTCATGAAATTCACCGCGAGGTTTTCATTTACGATGCCATCGCTTGCAGCAAAAAAAGCCAGCACATGCGAGATAAAATGGCGTTCGCCATCGTTGAGACCGGCCCAGTGCTGCAGGTCGCCACTGAGATCAATTTCTTCCGCCGTCCAGAAGCTGGCTTCATGCTTCTTGTACATTTCCCACAGTTTGGGATAATTGATCGGCAGAATAACAAACCTGTCTTTGTTTTCTTTCAATAATAATTCTGTTTCCATGTACCATTTGTTTTACAAGGTGAAAAATTAAATAACATGGCTAACGAAGAGAAGGCAGGAGAAGACAAGTTTGCGTATAGCGATAAGATGCCTGACCCACCCTTGCTTTTCCTCCGAAAGCAAATAGTGAACAATGCCGACTGGCAGGTCTTCTGGCTTGGTTTACTGCTGAACACCTTCCCGTGGCGTGTGACGCTACAGTGGTATGAAGATTCAACAGGTGAGAAGTGAAAGCCCGCCCGGCTGAACGCCGTTCGAACGGGATGAAAGTGAATGGTGAATAAATACACTTCCTGCTTCCACCGACATCTCACAAACCTTACAGCTACGGGGATAGCACCGGATTTACACCGGTTTCCCTTTTAATCTGCTACAAAATAATTTTGTATTTGAACCAATGCGGGCATCAAATATAGAAACGAAACGATCGCTTTACTGAAAGACTTATCAACAGGTGTGCAAAACCACTGAGGCTGCTCCGCCACACGGGCGGGAGATCACTTGTCTTTTCTTTTACTTTTTCTCTTGAAAGAAAAAGCAACAAAAAGTTCAGCACGGATGAGGATACAACACATCCGTGCACACGCCCTGATTTAGCTGTATTACTACTGTAGCTTTAGCAATTTATCCCTGATAAATATGCAAAGCGCCTGAATTTATTGTTACTTTACGAATAACTTAACCTTTAAGCAAGCAAGTTAAAAAGACAGTATCATGCATACCTGCCATTCCGTAAAACTCGACATTTACATCAACTATCCCGGGCATTGCGAAGAAGCATTCCGGTTTTACGAACAGCACCTTGGCGGCAAAATAATGATGATGACTACCCACACGCAACCGCCCGCCAATTTTCCGAAGGAATGGACAAACCCCATTCTTCACGCAATGATGGAGATCGGAGGCACCATTGTGAGAGGCGCCGATGTTCCACATGCCGAACCCATGCGCAGCGTATACCTCACGCTTAGATTTGATACCCCTGAGAAAGCAGAGCAAGTGTATAACCTGCTTTCTGGAGACGGAGAAATTTTTATGAAGATGGAAAAAACTTTTTTTGCAAATCGCTTTGCCATGCTGCGCGACAAATTTGGAACTTCATGGATGATCCTCAATGAAAATTAATCGCCTCTGCAGCCGGTACAAATATAGCCCACAGAAGCCCTCAGCCAACCCTGTTTCGAATAATCGTATTGGGGTGAGTATGAATTGAGAGGAAGCAGGTATGATGGCAATACATTTCATTACGCTACACACAAAATCAGCAGGGAATGAGAATACGTCCCTTATGTCCGGATCGGCCCATTAAAATGTCTAATCCACACCTTGCCTGCACCGTTTTCAGACAATAACTTTGTCTTTCAACAAAAAGATATTCATGAAAAGTATTTGCCACAGGCTGGTGATTGAAGCGCCTCCAGAAAAAATTTATGATGCATTGACCACTCAGAAAGGCTTATCGGGCTGGTGGACACCGGAAACAAAAGCAAAACCGGAAGTAAACAGCATTTCAAGATTTGCCTTTGGTCCCGACTATTATAAAGAAATGAAAATAACCGGGCTTGCGCCATTCACCAGCGTAAAATGGCTTTGCCTTAAAGGATATGAAGACTGGGTAGGCACCACGCTCAGTTTTGAATTGCAGCCGCACGATAAAGGAACAACGTTGCTCCTGCAACACGAAGGATGGAAAGCATATACGCCGGAGTTTGCTTCCTGCAGTTACGACTGGGCGCTTTTTCTCAGGAGTCTGAAATTTCTATGCGAAACGGGTAAGGGATTTCCCTATCCGGATTTTCGCAAGTAATATCTCAAAGGTGGTATAAGCATAAAGTTGAATAACATTCATCCATTAAAAAAAATAAAATGACAAAATCAGCAAACAACCAGGCAATGACGACTCACGAAGTTGCATCGCGTTTCAATGAACTTGCAAAGCAGGAAAAATGGTTTGAAATCCAGGACGAGCTCTTCTCTGATATGGTAAGAAGCATTGATCCGCCAAGTTCTCCCTGGCTCGGGTATGCAGAAGGTAAAACGGCTGTCCGCCAAAAAGGCGAAGCGTTCGTAAAAAAAATTGAAGCTGTTCACAAAACATATACAACAGAACCCGTTGTGGGAGGCAATCATTTTGCAGTGGGAAGAGAAACAGACATTACACTACAGGGCTTTGGAAGAATACAAATTAACCAGGTAATGCTCTATGAAGTAAAAGACGGCCGGATTGTGCTGGAACAATTTTTTTATTAAAAGCATTTCCCGGCAATACCGCACAATCCGTATATCAGATTCATTACACAGCATGTTGGCAAAGTTTTTGAACCAGACTTCGGGCGGTAAAAAGTTGAAGCCAAAGCTTAATTGTCTCGCTGAAACCGCAAAGAGAAGGAAACAACTCACAATAGACTTACAACAATGCGCACACTATTTTTTATACTCACATTTTTTATATCCACCACTGGGGTCGGGCAAAGCAACACGCAAAAATTAATCATTACGCCGCTCACCAAAAACTTTTATATCTACACCACATTTGGCGATCCCGGCGATGGATCCCTGTACCCTGCCAATGGCATGTACCTGGTAACCAGCCAGGGCGTTGTTTTGTTTGACACACCCTGGGATACCGCACAGTTTCAGCCACTGCTGGACAGCATACAGGCCAGGCACAACCAAAAAGTGATCATGTGCATCGCCACACATTTTCACAGCGACAGAACAGCCGGGCTGAAAGATTACAAACAAAAAGGCATTAAAACCTATACAACAAAGCAGACGGACGACCTGCTGAAAGAAAAAAACGGGCCCAGGGCGGAATTTCTAATTTATGGTGATAGCACTTTCAATGTCGGGCAATATCGTTTTGAAACATTTTATCCCGGCAAGGGACACAGCCCAGACAATATTGTACTCTGGTTCGGCAGGGAAAAAATATTATACGGCGGCTGTTTTATAAAAAGTATTGAAACCAACAGTCCGGGTAATTTGACGGATGCCAATATCAGCGAATGGATAAGCTCAATCGAAAACGTTCAAAAAAAATTCGGCGATCCGGCTTTTACCATTCCGGGGCACCTGGACTGGACAAACAAAAAATCACTGTCACATACCTTAAAGATTTTAAAGAAATACAAAAGCGAAAACCGGAAAGGCCTGCATTAGGAGGACTTATGCAGCAAAACTTTGTCGGGGCTGCGTTTTCAAAATCTCGTCATTGGGCCAGGCGAGACCCAATAGTGCACCACTACACATTGTCAATTCCAGCATAGTGCAATTAAAAGGATATTTACTGCTATTTGCAGGTGTGTCTATTTATTAAAAACTTTCAATCTTATTACACACCCAATAAAATAAGCAAAGGCAAAGAAAAAGAAGATTATATAAGTAATCACCGAATGCGTTGGGAATAGACCACTATCCAGCAAAATAGCGAACACAGCGAAAGAAATCAGCATCGCTGTGCTGAGCGTGGAAAGCATGAAATTGATTTTTCTGATATCTATAAGCGCAGAGAAGATTAAATATCCTGCGGATACCAGCGATGCCAACGATAAAATAAAACCGGAAGGATCACCTTTTACACCTGACCCTATCCCCATCAGTAAAATAAAAAACATAGGCAAAGACAGCTTTTCGCCAACTACAAGAATACAAAAGAAGCTTATAGCTGTACCAATTTTAATAATGGATAAAAGCGTATTTGACATGAGTTGCACTTTATATTATCCGGAATTAAAGATAGTCGTTTTCATTTGGGCAGAATGGTTATAGTCCTGCTATTGCGCGCATGACAAGCCCAACGCCTGCATATTTTCCCTGCATGCTTTTGACCATCACCCACCGCAGCATAAAGAGAAATGCGCGTCGCTTGGGTGCATTCCAAATTGTCGCCGGCTTGGTATCCCACCAGCCGTGGCAGCCTGCCGTGGGTTGTGCCTGCCTGACGGTAGGCAGGTCTTCACCACCCATAGAAGCAAACATAATGTTGAAGAACCTGCAATGATTAAAGCGAAGACGGATTCCTCCTGCGTCGGAATGACAAACTGCTTTAATAAAGTTGAACTTTAGCAATAAAGCCGAACAAAAAACCCACTGCTTGTCATGCTGAGGAACGAAGCATCCGTGATGATTCCTGCCGTGGTTCGTGTGTACGAAACACTTAACCATCACCCAACAATTGGAATGCACCCTATTGCTTTTTGTAAAAATAAAATATCTCCTTACCTTGAAACTGCACAGATCCATCATTCTACAAATAGCCTGAACCCGTATTTTCACAATTCAATAGTCTTTTTATGTGTCCGGACACTGCGCCCGTTGTGGGCTATGCAATTGCATACCTGTGACTGAGAGGGCGAAGCTGGTTGCTTAAAGCACGGACAACCACGTTACCGGGTAAATTAATTTTAGAAAGATGACCGGGTAGAGAGGCGGGAATTGCAAGTGTTGCATGACACATAAAGCCTGACACAATCACAGCTTTATAAAAAAGCTTAGGACTATCG
>CAMPJQ010000098.1 GCA_946886925.1 uncultured Terrimonas sp. | reverse complement strand
TTGCCCGCAATTCCAGTACCTACATATACTTTTTTATTTGTGGGGTTGATTAGCTTTCAATTGGCCTCTGTGCAGCATATGCAGTAACTATTTTGTCATTCAGTTATAACCTTTTATTGTTTTGCGCCAATTCAGGCGATTGCTTTTATGGAGAGCGGAAATGATATTATACGTGCACATGTGCAGTTAATGCAACAGATTGCTGCCGGCAATGAGCAGTCGTTCAGGCAATTGTACGACTTTTATTATAAGAAACTGTTCCATTTTGCTTTTGCGATTGTAAAAATCAAAGAAGCTGCGGAAGAAATTGTGGAAGATGTATTTATTAAAATATGGAATATAAGGCAAAGCCTTACCGGCATACATAATATTAAAGTGTATTTGTACACGGCAATCAAAAATACGTCGCTCAACTTCCTGGCTAAAAAAGCTAAAGAAAACATTACACAGCCTTTTGATTGTATTAATATTGACCTGGCAGAAGCCAACTCTCCTGAGGCACTTATGATTACAGCAGACCTTCACAAAAAAATTCAGCATGCCATTGATGAACTTCCTCCCCGGTGTAAAATTATTTTTAAACTGGTGCGGGAAGACAAACTGAAGTATAAAGAAGTGGCTGAGATACTTAATATTTCAGTAAATACAATTGACGCGCAGATGGCCATTGCGATAAAAAAAATAATGACCAGCCTTCGCTCCGAGATTGATTATCCCCTCATTCGCCCCAAAGCATTAAAATCCAAAGAATAGCTTCATTATTATAACTTTCGCGTAAGCTTTCAGAAAATTTATTTTTCCTTTTAGTAGATGTATTTTATTCACCTGTCTTATTAATAATCACAGAGCATATATCATGCAGCAGGATAGCCGGTTATACATATTAGTGGCCCGTAAATTGGCGGGAGAAGCAACAGAGGAGGAATTGCGCGACTTGCAGGGGCTTCTGGGAGAGCATTTTGATAGTGAATATATGTATGAAATGCTTTCTGCGTACTGGAAACAGGAACCCGATGCTTTGTCGCCGGATGACGATAATTCGCAGGAGGTGTTTAATCGTATCATCAGTTCTGCTGTTCATGCACCGGAGCATTTACCAGAGCCTGAAATAGAGCATGACTATGCTTATGACAGCTTATTCCTTCCTTTACGCCGCAAGCCATGGAAAAAATGGATGTATGCTGCCGCTATAGTAGCGGTAGGAGGGGCATTATGGATATATGCATTCTCACCGAAGCCCGTAGCTAACAACCGCCATTCCCGGGAAAAGCAAATAAGTGAAGTGATAGCTGAAAAGGGCAGCAGGTCAACCATAATAATACTGCCAGACGGGTCAAAAGTATGGCTGAATGCCGATAGCAGGCTTACTTACCATAACACTTTTAATAACCGCATAAGAGAAGTTGAATTGGACGGGGAAGCATTTTTTGATGTGGTAAAAGATAGCGGTCGGCCGTTTATAGTGCATACCTCCGGGATTGACGTTAAAGTATTAGGTACATCCTTCAATGTAAAGTCTTATTCCGGAGATGCTACCATTGAAGCAACCCTGATAAGGGGCATGATTGAAGTGGTGCGAAAAAATGACCCTTCGGCGCCTAAAATTATTCTTCATCCTCACGAAAAACTGGTATTTAATAAAGAAATAAATAACCGCGCACAGCCTGCGGTTGCCAGTACCACGGATAAAAAGAAAACATATACAACAGCGCACAACATCGCAGTAGCATCATTGCCTGGAAATAAGGCCGATAGCCTGCTGTCTGAAACTTCGTGGAGGTATAATAAACTCATTTTTGAAGGGGATAGTTTCAGGCAACTGGCCGATAAAATGGAAAGATGGTATGATGTTAAGATCAATATCCGGGATGAAGCATTACTGCATTACCGCTTTAAAGGCATTTTTGAAAATGAAACGATACAACAGGCCTTGCTGGCTTTACAGCTCACCAATAATTTTCAATATAAAATCAATGAGAATGAAATAGAAATATTTGAGGAGTAATTCTTTAAAATGAAGAACGGGAAATGCACGAACATTTCCCGCCCGGATAACACAGGAACACTTATACGCACTGGCATGTGGTAAGGTTTCCTATTTATTAACCTTAAAGTATAAATGTATGAAAAAAAACAGGGCTCCGCGAAGGTGTGCAACTGTTCCTCCCCTTATTAAATTACTGATAGTTATGAAACTGTCTTTTTTGCTGATCATACTTAGTTTTAGCCATTTGCAGGCGAAAGTGTACAGCCAGGGAAATATTACCCTTATACTTCAAAAAACAGCAATTGCCAAAGTCATTCACAAAATTGAAAAAGAGGGACAGTTCAGGTTCTTATATAATTATGATCTGGCAGACCTGAAGAAGAAAATTGATATTAAGGTAGTTAATGCCTCGCTTGATGAAACATTATCAACACTATTCTCCAATACAGATCTTACTTATAAACTATTGGATAATAACCTGGTGGTGGTATTGTCGGCCAGCATGCAAAATCAGCCTGTACGCATCACCGGTAAAGTAACAGGAGCCAATAGCGAACCTTTGGCAGGTGTTACAGTACAGGTTAAAAATACAACCACAGGAACGGCTACGGATAATAATGGCACCTATTCTATTACGGCCGAAGAAAATGCTGTACTGGTATTCTCGTATATCGGATATAACGATATGGAAATGGAAATAAAGGGCAGGAATGTAATAGATGCACAATTAACGCCGTCGGAAAAACAATTAGACCAGATCGTAGTGGTAGGGTATGGAAGCCAGAGCAGAAAAAATATAACAGGAGCCGTTTCTACTGTTTCTGCCAAAGATATAGCGGATCGCCCGATTATTAATGCGGCCCAGGCCATACAGGGAAAAGCTGCTGGCGTGCAGGTAGTGCAGCCTTCGGGCAAACCGGGCGTTGGAATGACCGTTCGGATACGTGGTGCAAATTCTATCAGCGCCGGAAACGATCCGCTGTATGTAGTAGATGGCGTGCCTACTACAGACATCAGTTCTATCAATCCCACCGATATTGAAACCATGTCTATTTTAAAAGATGCTTCTTCTGCTGCTATATATGGTGCAAGAGCAGCCAATGGCGTAGTATTGATTACCACAAAAAAAGGAAGTGGGAAAAAAATGAAAGTAGGATTGAATGCCTATGTGGGCTTTTCCAAACCTACCAATACATTGGACGTATTAAACGGAAAACAATACCAGGCACTAATCAATGAAGCGTATAACGATGATGTAATTACGGATGAGATAGTAGCTGCAAATAATGTTAATTGGCCCGATGAAGTTTTTCGTACAGGTGTTGAACAAAATTATCAGCTATCCCTTTCTGGTGGTACGGATAAGTTTAAGCAATACTTTTCCTTAGGATATATGGATCAAACCGGGATGATCAAACCGGCATATTTTAAACGATTTACCGGGCGCGCTAATTTAATACACAAAACAACTTCCTGGTTAACACTTTCCACCAACCTTAGTTTTTCAAACGCTGTAAGCAGGGATGTAACGGATAATGCAAGCTCATCCCGGGGTGGTGTTGTATTGTCGGCGCTTACCACACCTTTTACTGTTCCCAAATATGCGCCGGACGGCACAATAGGCATTAATCCCAATTCGGGATGGGAAAATCCACTTGGCACTATTGATGGTTCTGAATCACATGCCAGGAACAATCGCTTTCTTGGAAATTTCAATGCTGAAATAAGACTGATGCCCGGGCTAACATTCAAATCCCTTCTGGGACTGGATTATACAGACGGATATAATTATAATATCCTCGATCCGTTTCTTACCATTTACGGCCGCCAGCAGGAAGGTACTGCAGGCCGAACAAAATCAAAAGAAACGGTATGGTTAACAGAACAAACGCTCACCTACACAAAGCGGTCGGGGTTGCATAATTTTTCAGCCTTGGCCGGTTTTACCACGCAAACCTCCCGGTACGATCCTGTAAGCATTAATACCGGTAAGTTCGGACGTGACACAGCAGCCAAAGGCATTGATTATATTTTGTCGCATTCACGCAATAAACCCGATACCACAGGGTATGCAACAGAATGGGGATTGGTGTCGGGCATAGCGCGCATAACCTACGATTACGACAGCCGTTATTTATTTACCGGCAATCTTCGTGCGGATGCTTCTTCGAAATTCCCTGAGAATAACAGAACGGGTATATTCCCGTCATTCTCCGCCGGCTGGCGTATTTCTTCAGAAAGTTTTTTTGAAAACGTAAATAATATCCAGGAGTTGAAATTACGCGCAGGATGGGGTATGAACGGCAACCAGGAAGGGATTGGTAATTACGATTACATGAAACGGTATTACAAAAACCCGGTTACGGGCGATCTTACTCTTGTTAATTTTGCTAACCCCAGTCTTACATGGGAAAAAACAACTTCGGTGAATGTGGGACTGGATATCACCTTCCTGGATTCCCGCATTGCCATTACAGCAGACTGGTACCAGAAAAAAACCAAAGATGTGCTGGTGCGAATGCCTATTCCCACTACTTCGGGGCTGGATCATATTTCTTTGAATGTGGGCGATATGGAGAATAAAGGATTTGAGTTCAACATTTCTACCAAAAACATAAGGAATAATAATTGGAACTGGAGCACCGACTTTAACATGGGTTTCAATCGCAATAAGGTGCTGAACCTTGGCGATGATCCGAATGTGCAAATACCCGCAGGAGATATTTATCAGCGGGGCAATGCTTCTTTGGTGAAGGCCGGTTATCCTTTGGGTTCTTTTTACGGGTACGTGGCAACCGGTATTGATCCGCAAACAGGCAATGTGATGTATGAAGACAGGGATAAAAATGAGGAGATCAATCCCGGCGACCGTACTTTTATCGGGAATGCACAACCCGACTTTATTTATGGCATGACCAATACGGTAACTTTCAAAAATTTTGATCTTTCTGTTTTTTTCCAGGGATCACAGGGTAACCAGATATTTAATGGGGCAAGAATAGAAACGGAGGGCATGTATGATTCCCGCAATCAAATAACCACTGTGTTAAACAGGTGGAGAAATCCTGGCGATATTACAGATGTTCCTAAAGCAATTCGCAATGATGTTGCCAACACTTATATCTCAAGCCGTTTCTTGGAAGATGGTTCGTACCTGCGCCTGAAAGCCATTACACTTTCTTATCGCTTCAACAGTGATTTTCTCAGGAGGATGGCGATCAGTAATGCCTCGTTGTATGTAACAGGTCAGAATGTTTTAACCTTCACCAAATACACCGGCTTCGATCCTGAAGTAAGTACTTATGGAAATGATGGGAACAGCAATGTAAAAAATATCGCACAGGGAATTGATTATGGCGCGTATCCGCAGTCTAAGGCATTTATTATTGGGCTGAATGTAACATTTTAGAATCGCAATCCTATTCTTTAATAATAATTGTTCGCAGCAATTATTTAAAAAAATAAAGATGAAAAAGAAATTATTAAACTTTAGCTGCATAATAATAATGATGGCTTTGTTCATTACCGGCTGCAGCAAAATACTCGATAAAAAACCCATCGGGGAAATTGATGCCTCCACAATAGATGATCCCAGTGCCGGGGGAAGCATTACCGCTGAAGAAGCGGAGCAGTTGTTAAGCGGCGCATATAATGATATGTACTGGGATGGTGAAGAATACTGGGCCTTTGATCGTACGACCAATGGCGATGCAATGGCTGATAATGCCTATGCGGGCAGTGATAATCCTGCCAACCATGCCATTGATCTGTTTACAACCAATTCTTTAAATGGCAATGTAGAAAGAAACTGGAGCAGGCTGTATACTTCCATTGGCAAACTGAACGAAACCATTGATAAAGTATCAAAAGCTACAGATGTGGCATTGCCTCCGGAAAGACGAAACCAGATTCTGGGCGAAGCGAGGGCTTTAAGAGCTATTAATTATTTTGAGCTGGTTCGCTTGTGGGGAGATGTGCCTTTGATACTTCAACCCATTGTTACTACCAACACAAAAACCATCTTTGAGTCGGTTGCTATTCCCCGCTCACCGGTGGCAGTTGTGTACGACAGCATTATTGTTGACCTGGAGTATGCCCTTACCAACGTACGCAATGTTAGCGAAGTACCATCAAAACAAATTATAAGCAAAGGTATAGTTAATACCATGCTCGCTAAAGTGTATGCTACCATTGAACCGCACGACTGGGATAAAGTAAACCAGTATTGTGATGCTGTTATAGCAGATGGGTATACCTTACTGCCGGATTATGATTTTTTATTTGACGGACAGCATAAAAATTCTTCAGAGTCTATTTGGGAGATCACCTATGAGGGCTGGGGAAGCGGAACCTATGGTTTGTGGATCAAGGATATGTATATCGGTGGCGGATGGCCGAAGTTCAATACGCCATCGCACGACCTGGTAAGGGCTTTTGAAGCAGAAGGCGATGATGTGCGGTTCAACAGTTCAATACAATGGGTTGATTATTCGGGGCAATGGGTTGATCCTTATTGGCCGATGAATAATCTTCCATTGATCAATAAAGTACGTGGCGGAGATATAAGTAATTTTATAATTTACCGTTTTGCCGATATACTTTTGTTAAAAGCAGAGGCATTAACAGAACTTAACCAATTGGATGATGCTTCAGGCGCACAGTTTTATTTGAATAAGATCCGGAACAGGGTTGGTTTAGCTAATACTACTGCCACCACGCAGGCGGATCTGCGGCTGGCTATTGAAAAAGAGCGCCAGTTAGAACTGGCGTTTGAAGGTTACCGCTGGTTCGATCTGCAGCGTACCGGCCGGGCACTTGCTGTAATGCAAAACGCTAAGAAAGCAAATAATGAACCGTTGAATTATCCTATACAGCAGTTCCGGCTTTTGTACCCGGTTCCGCAAAATGAAATAGACCGTAACCCGCGGCTTACGCAAAACCCGGGTTACTGACCTGCCAGCCTGCCAGGTTTGCAGCAAGAGACTCTTGTGCCTGGCAGACCTGACAGGTTTTAATGGTAAAATATTTGTCCAATTTAAACGATTAACTTCATTGAAAGATAAAATATGACCAAGCTGTTTTTATCTTGTATTCTGTTATTGACAATCGCTTCAGGCTGTAAAACAAATCCTGGTGAGCAAAACGGGGGTGGAAACGCCCCAGGGGCTGAAGCAACCATGTGGCTTACCGACCCGGATGCCGGTATACTTTTTAAAGAACAGCCAGCACCTTTGGCATTTGCAAATGCCGCATCGGATACAAATGCGGTTATTGATGTGGATGATGCACAAATCTTTCAAACCATTGATGGCTTCGGGTATACCTTAACGGGAGGAAGCGCCATGCACCTCTATAATATGGATGCCAAAAGCCGGGCTGCCATATTAAAAGAATTATTTGCAACGGATGGAAATAATATAGGGGTTAGTTACCTGCGTATAAGCATTGGCGCCTCCGACTTAGATGCCAATGTATTTTCGTATGATGATTTGCCTGCAGGTCAAACAGACGAGCAAATGGAAAAATTCAGCATAGCGACCGACAGGGAACATCTCATCCCGGTATTAAAGGAAATATTGGCAATTAATCCTGCAATTAAAATATTAGGTTCACCCTGGTCGCCGCCAGCGTGGATGAAAACCAATAATAATTCAAAAGGCGGCAGTTTGCAGCCCAAATATTATGATGCTTATGCCTGGTATTTTGTAAAATATGTTCTGGCCATGAAGGCGGAAGGTATAACCATTGATGCCATCACTGTTCAAAACGAACCGCTGCACCCCGGCAATAACCCAAGTTTACTGATGCAGGCAGAAGACCAGGCTGTTTTTATAAAACAAAGTCTTGGCCCGGCATTTAAAGCGGCCGGTATCCATACTAAAATCATCGTGTACGACCACAATGCCGACCGGCCCGATTACCCGGCTACCATTTATAAGGATGTGGATGCATCTCAGTACGTGGATGGCGCCGCTTTTCATTTGTATGGGGGCAATATTGATACTTTAGCGCAGTTGCACGATGCCTACCCGGATAAGCATCTTTATTTTACGGAACAGTGGATAGGTACGCCTGGTAATTTAAAAGCCGATCTGAACTGGCACATTAAAAATATCATTATCGGTTCCATGCGCAACTGGTGCCGGGTGGCCTTGGAATGGAACCTGGCTGCAAATACTAAACTGGAGCCCCATACACCCGGTGGCTGCACCGAATGTTTGGGAGCGCTTACCATAGAGGGTAATACAGTTACGCGCAATCCTGCCTATTAT
>CAMPJQ010000097.1 GCA_946886925.1 uncultured Terrimonas sp. | reverse complement strand
ACTGTTTACTACTGCATTTGCAGTCATTGACGCAGCAACCTCATCAACAGTTTCCTGCTGCGGTTCTGCATTATTGTCCTTTTTTTCTTCTTTTTTACAGGATACTATTAAAAACATAAGCCCTACACATAGAAATACCAAACGCGAAAAAGAAACCCTTTTCATACACATAATAATTTAAAGTTTTAATAAAAAACAACCAGGTAAAATGAATACAGCTCATAAGCAATGGGGACTAAAGGCATAGCTGGATTATCTAAAACAAGGGTACGGTAAAGATTTTGCTGTATTTATAAAATCGTCCTCTACAACAATAACCGTGCCTTTGAAAATCTGAATACAGGTAAAGCCATTGCAGGTAAATTGTTTAACACTTGCTTTTAAAATCATAAAGCGCCTGTTCCTAATAAAGGATACAAGCTTTTGAAATTGTATCTTTACTGCCACAGAAAATTACGGCATGGATATAAAAAATAATATACTTGAAACCATTGGTAATACGCCTTTGATAAGATTGAATAAAATAACAAAAGGACTACCCTGTACGGTAGCTGCAAAAGTGGATTATTTTAATCCAGGCAACTCCATAAAAGACCGCATGGCGCTGAAGATGATTGAAGTAGCGGAAAAGGAAGGCAAACTAAAACCCGGGGGCACCATTATTGAATGCACCTCTGGAAACACCGGTATGGGGCTTGCGTTAGCGGCCAGTGTAAAAGGATACAAATGCATTTTCACTTCTACCGATAAACAGTCCAAAGAAAAGTTCGATATACTGAAAGCAGTAGGAGCCGAAGTAATTGTTTGTCCTACTAATGTTGAGCCTGATGACCCCAAAAGCTATTACTCTGTTGCCAAAAGATTAGCGAAGGAAATTCCCGACTCTTTTTTGTGCAATCAATACGATAATCCTGCCAACCGCATAGCGCATTATGAAACTACAGGTCCTGAAATATGGGAACAAACAGATGGTAAAATAACACACTTGGTTAGCACGGCCGGTACAGGAGGAACGGTTACAGGAACAGCGATGTATCTGAAAGAGAAAAATCCGGCAATTAAGATATGGGCAGTTGATGCCTATGGATCCCTGCTTACAAAATACTTTCGTACCGGAAAAATTGATATGACTGAAGTACACCCTTACATATCAGAAGGTTTTGGGGAAGATTTTGTGCCTGAAAATTTCGACATGAGTGTAATTGATCATTTTGAGCAAGTTACAGATAAAGACGGAGCCTTAATGACCAGGCGCCTGGCTAAAGAAGAAGGTCTTTTTTGTGGTTACAGTGCAGGTAGCTGCCTGCAGGGCTTATTGCAGCTAAAACACCTTCTAAAAAAAGGCGATCTGGTAGTGTGCATATTTCACGACCATGGCAGTCGCTATGTGGGCAAGGTTTATAATGATCAATGGATGCTGGAAAGAGGCTTTCTTGAGGTTAAAACTTTTAAAGATGTTATAAGCGGAAAAGGGAATCAACCTATTGTAACGGTTGAGCCTGATCAAACTGTGGCGGAAGTATTTGAGCTGATGAAAAAACATGATATTGAAAACATCCCGGTAATGAGAAACGGGACTCTGGAGGGTTCTGTATCGGAAAGCGGCTTATTCGGTAAAATGCTGGCTTCCCCCGATATTAAAAACGAGCAGGTAAGCAAAGTGATGGAGTCGGCCTATCCCATAGTGGCATATGATACACCTGTGGAAAGATTGGGTAAGCTGATCAATAAAGACAATGGGGCCATTTTAAGCAGGGATGAAGCCGGAGATTTACACATTATAACTAAATACGATATAATACAGTCGCTAACAAGAGGGTGAGTTTGAACTTTTGTTCCGGCTCACCTGCAGACATACTCAAACGCGGTATAGCATAGCATTTCATAAGTTTATATTCTCCTTCTTTTAATGTTATTTAGTAGTTGTACCTGCATATTAAATCGTATATTCCCCTCAGATATTTAGCAGGTTTACGTACTCAATGCGTAAAAAACATAACTTAAAAAATGGGGAAAAGCGCTCTTGCACGGTGGATAACTGGTTAGTATTTTTGTTTTGAAGTTGATTGATGAGGAAGCTACGCCTCAACCGTCCAAAAGTCCTGAAAACCGTCCTGAAAAAAATTGAATTCCAAATCCTTTGAAAAGGCTAGAATAAAATCCAGTATCAATCAACTTTCTTTTGTTGTTAAATATATTAAATAGCAACCCAATACCATAGAGAAAACCAAAAACCAATATCCAAAGAAAAAATTCCAGTTTCCTAAAACCGAAAGACCTTAACAAAATCCAATTTCCACGACCTGAAAAACCGCCCCGGATCGAATCCAATATTGCAAACCAGAAAGCCCCAACCTTGGACAACGAAACTGAAATGATTATTACTGTTGAACCAAAGTCCAATCCTGCGAAGCCCAACTAATCTTAGTAGGCTCGAAAAAGATTCCTCCACCAGTTTTTGGTGGAGGTTTTTATTTTCAGCCATCCTGTCACAAAAGTGAAATTTGTACATAATTTGATGCAATACGTCTTTCCCGGTCACAATCTCTTATTACTTTTAAGTATGAAAATTCTTTTCACCTACCTGAGGCCATTCAAATGGCTGGTATTACTGGTGCTGGTACTGGCAGCCATGAATATAGGTTTTTCCTTATTTGACCCCATCATTTTTGGTAATCTGGTGAACCTGGCAAATGATTATGCCAAAAATCCCACTGGTTACGCCTGGTCTGATTTTTTTACGAAACCTTACAATAGTGTTCTGTGGCTGCTTCTTGCATCAATAGGCGTAGCCATGATCAGCCGTATTGCAAAAAATTTCCAGGATTATTTTTTAAATGTGGTTATCCAGAAATTCGGGGCAAAGGTATTTACAGAAGGATTGCAACATGCAATGAAACTACCCTACCAGGAATTTGAGGATCAGCGCAGCGGGGAAACACTCAGCATTTTGCAAAAAGTAAGAACCGATACCGAAAGATTCATGTCGTATTTCGTAAACGTGCTTTTTACGGTAATAATAGGTATCGCTTTTGTAGGCACCTTCGCTTTTAGCATTCACTGGTCATTACCGCCCATTTATTTTGGTGGTATATTTTTGCTGGTCATCATTACCAACCTCCTCAGTAAAAAAGTAAAAACCATACAAAAGAACATTGTTGCCCAAACCACTTCTCTCGCCGGAGCTACCACCGAGTCATTGCGCAATATTGAACTGGTAAAAAGTCTCGGGCTTACCCACCAGGAAGTAAGCCGTTTGAATACGAATACTTATAAAATACTGGGACTTGAGATCACTAAAGTCAAGCGCATACGCAGCATCAGTTTTATACAGGGAACATTTGTAAACACATTGCGCCAGGTAATTCTGTTCATGCTGCTCTGGCTGATATTCAAAGACAGAATGAATGCAGGTCAGTTGGTGACCATGCAGATCTTTTCTTTTTTTGTTTTTGGACCTTTGCAGGAAATAGGAAATATCATCCTTTCGTATCGCGAAGCGGAAGCCTCACTCATTAACTTTAGAGCATTGATGCAGAAAAAGCCCGAACCACAGCCGGATAATCCTTTACACCTGGGCGAAATCAATACACTCGAATTTAGAAATGTTGCCTTTAAACACCAGACCGCCCAGCAAAATGCCATTGATAAAATTAGTTTTAATGTACGAAGAGGTGAAACCATTGCCTTTGTAGGTCCTTCAGGTGCTGGAAAATCTACGCTCATGAAATTATTAGTTGGTCTCTACCGGCCAAAGGAAGGGAAAATATTATACAATGATATTGACGAAAGCTCCATTAATTATGAAGACATGCGCAACCAGATTGGTTTTGTTACACAAGATACCCAGTTGTTTGCAGGCACAATCAAAGAGAACTTGTTATTTGTAAACCCCTCCGCCAGTGAGCGCGACCTTTTAGATGCATTAAACAAAGCTTCCTGCAGCAATTTACTGAGCAGGGCCGAAAAAGGAATAGAAACAATGATAGGCGAGGGAGGATTAAAATTATCCGGGGGCGAAAAGCAACGTTTGTCTATCGCCAGGGCTTTGCTACGTCATCCAAGGCTGCTCATCTTTGATGAAGCTACATCGGCATTAGATTCCCTTACCGAAGAAGAAGTTACCGGTACCATCAGGCAGGTTTCCTCTCAGCAAAATCAAATCACCATACTCATTGCCCACCGTCTTTCCACCATTATGCATGCCGACAGGATTTATGTACTTGAAAAAGGCGAAATAGTGGAAAAAGGCTCGCACGATTCACTTGTAGAGGAAAAAGGGTTATACTATGCTATGTGGAGGCAACAGATCGGGGAAAGAAAAAAACCGGCCATCTTACAGGAAGTTCCTGCCGAATCTGCCTAAGAAGCGTTGCTTGTTTGAGGGATACATTTACTTCTGAAGAATTACAGTAAAAACGCTTCCCTTACCAGGTTCACTTTCACATAATATTTTCCCATTCAACTCTTCCACCAGCCTTTTTACAATAGACAGGCCCAGTCCGGTGGAGTATTCGCCCTCCGTGGGCATAGAGGAGATTTTCCTGTATTTGGAAAAGAGATATGGAATATCTTCTTTAGCTATTCCCACACCCTCATCTTCTACCTTAATATGAACCTCTTCAGGTATATCTACGAGGCTCACCAAAACCTTTTTACCACGGGGTGTAAATTTAATGGCGTTGCTCAGCAGGTTTTCGCAGATGCGGCTTACAATATAACGGTCACTTATGAGCATTATGGGATTCTTGCCGGCAACATAGTCCATCGTAATGTCCTTTTGTTGGGCCTGCGGATGGTACATATGTACAATGTCGTCTAAAAAAGCATTTACATCCAACTGCTCCAGGTTTAATGTATGGTGTTTAATTTCTTCTTTTTCAATGTATAGAATATCTCTTATTAAAAGCTCACCATTATCTGCCGACGACTGAATGCGGTAGAGTGCTTTTTTCTGGTCGGCAGTAAAATTAGAAATATCCGACAATAAGATCTGGCTCCACATTTTTATGCTGGTAAAAGGACCATTTAAATCATGCGAGACTACACTGATGAGAGAATTTTTTTCGGCATTAAGCAGGGCAAGTTTACTATTCTGTTTTTGTATCAACTCATTTTGTTTCTTCAGCAGGTTATTCTTTCTTCTTATAAGCAGTAAACTAATAAAGGCCGAAACAGCCAACGCCGCTATGCCCAATGCCATAAAAAGAATATTCCTCTTTTCGAGTTTTTGCCTGGCGATCTCAAGTCCCAGCATTTTGTTTTGCTGCTCCTTTTGCTTCATGTTATATTTTTCCTGCAGTTCAGCAACAGTATGTAACGTACGCTGGTTAACCAGGGCCGTGTCCAGCGTATGCCAGTCCGTAAAATGTTTGTAGGCCGACTTATAATCACCACGAGCAGAATAATATTTAGAATACAGGAGATGAACGTCCGCTTCTTTCTTTTTGGACTCCTGAGATTTTGCCATATCAAAAGAAAGATCAATGTATTTACGGGCCGAATCGAAATTTCTCTTTTCAATGTACACATCTCCTATATTCAGGCAGTCGTACCAAAGCATGTCCATGTCGTTATTGGCAATATTCGCAGAATAGTTGAGTTTAAAAAAATGAAGGGCTTTAGTCCATTGCTTTTTGTGAAACCATGCATTTCCTATGTTGTTGTATACAGAATGGAGATCAATGTGAAGATTGTATTTTTGGGCGATGCTTTCAGCCTGCTCCAAATAAAATAAAGCGCTGTCCGGAGATTCAAGGCGATTATAAATGGAACCGAGGTTGGAACTGTTTGTAAATATGGATGACGCCTCTTTTCGCTGTATGGATACCTGGAATGCTTCCTTAAAAAAATCTCTTGCTTTTTGAGGCTGACCAATATTGTTATACGCCATAGCCAGATCGCTCAAAGCAGCAGCTTCATACTCATTTCTTTTTAACATCCTGGCCTGTTCGAGCGCCTGGTAATAATAATTTATGGCTGAGTCGTAGTCTTCCCTGAATTCCTGGTAAATTCCTTTAAGCCTTAACGACAATACAGCTCCTTTATTAAAGTCCAGCTTTTTTGCTTCTCTATCAATATAGTTCGCATAAAACAGAACAGAATCGGCCTTAACACTGCCAAAATCAAGCACGCGGTCGTACAATGCCTTTAAATGGGAGGTATCATCCTGGGCTGAAGTTGTGTGGCAAAAAAAACAAAAGAACAAAATGTAAAATGCTGTTGTGGAGCCTCTCATGCTGAGTATAAGATATTGGTTTGAAGTATCCCTTGTTAAAAGTGATTTATTCAGTTAAACCGATCGGCTACATTTACTGTTCCTTCATCTCTGATAAAGATAAGATAAACATAGTATAAGTTTTAAAACATTGCTGCAGGGCAAAAAACGATTTCAATGCGTATGGTTTTACTTTTCCATTGGCTTTTCTGTCCATAGTCCCTGTTATTTTTGCAGAATTACACCAGGTACAGACATAATAAAACCCGGAAGCATACCCCGGGTGTAAAACTAAAATCCACCTAATTTTTTATTTGAGAAGTTACTATTTAGCTAATATTTTCGATTATTCCTGCTATTCCCTGGCCGCCGCCCACACAGGCAGTTACAATGCCATATTTCTTATTCAAACGTTTCATATCATGCGTAATCTGTATGGTGAGTTTACAACCGGTGCAGCCTAAGGGGTGCCCTAAAGCAATAGCGCCTCCATTTATATTTACAATCTCCGGATTGATCCCCAATGTACGTATTACTGCAAGCGATTGGGAGGCAAAGGCCTCATTTAGTTCAACCAGGTCAATATTATTCAATGACATACCCGCCTGTTTCAACGCTTTCGGTACCGCCTCAATTGGCCCTACGCCCATAATTCGCGGATGCACGCCGGCAGAAGCGCAAGCAACTAATCTGGCCCATGGCTTAAGGCCTAATTCCTTCACCATATTTTCTCCCATCACAATTACAAAGGCGGCGCCATCGCTGGTTTGGGAAGAATTTCCCGCTGTTACTGAGCCTCCTGCGGCAAAAACCGGTTTTAATTTTGACAGCACTTCAACTGAAGTATCCTTGCGGGGTCCCTCATCGGTATCCATAACATAGCTCCGGGTTTGTCTCTTTCCTTTATCATCCACATATACGTCTTCAACTGTCACAGGTAAAATACCGGTTTTAAAATAACCATTTTGTATGGCATTAATAGCCTTTTGATGAGAACCATATGAAAAAACATCCTGGTCTTCACGGTTTACATTATACTCTTTAGCAACAGCCTCTGCTGTTAATCCCATGCTCAGGTAATAATCAGGTTCATCTTTGGCAATGGAATAAGCCGGAACTGGTTTCCACCCTGCAGTTGGAACAAGACTCATGCTTTCGGTACCGCCTGCAACAATACATTCCGCCATTCCTGTGCGAATTTTAGCTGTTGCAATAGCTATGGCTTCTAAACCCGAAGCGCAATAGCGGTTTATCGTCATTCCCGGCACTTCAATACCCAATGCCCTCGCGGCGATAATTCGGCCAACCTGTAATCCCTGCTCGGCTTCAGGAACAGCATTTCCCACAATTACATCATCAATCCGTTTAGCTTCCAGTTGGGGTACAGAAGCAAGTACATTTTTGATCACTTCTATTGCAAGGTCATCGGGCCGGGTAAAGCGAAATCCCCCGCGTTTGGATTTTCCTACCGCTGTACGAAAACCCGCAACTATATATGCATCCTGCATGATATTGAGTTTAGTTGTTTATGCAACTTTGTAATTCAAAGATAAATGTTCCGGATATGGATACCAAAATCTTGCTTAGCACTTTCATTTATTAACTTCGCGCCGGTTATGTATACATTATTACGCAAGATCCTTTTTCTTTTCCCGCCCGAACGGGTACATTATTTTTCTATGAACGTATTAAAGGGCCTATGCAGCATAAAATGGATAAGGGATTTTATCAAAAGATATTTTACTCCACCAAAAGATGACCGTTTAATAACAGTTCTAAATACCCGGCATTCGTCACTCACATTTTCCAACCCGGTAGGTTTGGGCGCCGGTTTTGATAAAAATGCAAGGTATTTGAGGGAACTGGAATGTTTGGGATTTGGCTTTGTGGAGATTGGAACAGTTACCCCAAAGGCGCAGGCAGGAAACGACAAGCCACGGCTGTTTCGTTTACCCAAAGACAAAGCCCTGGTTAACAGGATGGGATTTAATAACGATGGCGCAAAAGTTATTGCTGAAAGACTGCGTAAATGGAAAAGCTGG
>CAMPJQ010000096.1 GCA_946886925.1 uncultured Terrimonas sp. | reverse complement strand
GCCTTTGCCAATGAGAAAAACAGCCTGCGGTTTTGTTTGGAAGATATCCGCTGCGTATTTTATAAAATTTTTTATCGCAAACGGGTGTCGTTTAATGCCAAATGCAAACTGATCGGTCAACTGTCCGATGTCGTATATTTTTGCAACATAGCTGCCCCCTGGCGATGAACTGCGGTACTGGCGGTACATTTCCACGGGATTGCCGTTTGTGCCATTATACAACAGGGGATTGCTGATGATGAGATAATTGCCATGATTATCCGGCTGGCCATAATCAATAAAATTACGGGGAGTCAATGCATTGATCATGTTAACATTGGCGGCCATTGCACTCATTAAAACCAGCTTTCTTTTCTGAACAGAAGGTGGCAGGGCGAATTTTATAACACCCGGTTCAGCAATATCACCGGTATATCTTTTATGATTGGAAAGATCAAAGAGTACAGGTGCAGCGCTTCCCCTGTTAAAGTTGGTAATCCTAAGAAAATTTCCTGTGCCCGTGGCCGGTAACTCAAATATAAAATTAGTGCTGTTGCCAAAGTTGAATTGCCGGGGGTAAGTGATCTCATACTTCGATACCACCATCCTGTCGTTGGGGTTAGTAGAAGTATTGGTGATCTTTATAGCAGCAGTACCTGTACTGATTAAACTCACTGGTAGGGTTACCTGCTGGCGCAGGTCATTAAAAACATTCATCACGGCATCTACAACCTGGGTATTATTAATGCTGACCCTGAAGTTGCGGTTATACAATGCATTACCCGAGCCCGCAATAAAAAAGCTGCCATCTGGCCCTCCCGCATACGGAAATAAATTGTTAATAACTGGCTCAGCTAAAGGGGTGGCGGGACGTATGTCTCCACTGGTATAACCTTCTCCCTTATCATAAGACGAAGAATATACATATTCGCCTACCAGCCCTGCATTGCCCGGATTGATCCTGTTTTTAAAATATTTTCCATAGGTGTACATAAAATAAGGCTCTGCAGCCAGCGTGTTACCTGCAACATTATTGGTTTCATCAACCATTCTAAGGTTACCGCCTGAAGGATTGACTGTTAAAAAGAATGAAGCCGTATCGGTTTCAAGACTCCATTTATCGGATAACTGATCATTGATATTCCTGTATAATTTTGTATCGGGTTTTCCATCATTCATTTCTCCCCAAAACTCCATATAACCACCTGCGCCCAAAGCACCTGAAGCTACAGAAGTATACAAAGGCACCTGTATTCCATTTCGCCACAACTGGAAATATTCTGCCGGTGTATTGTCTAACCCAATGGCCTGTAAAGCAGCCTGAGGAATCCGGTATAATCCATCTTTGCCAACGGGAAATTTATAATAGGTTTTATTATAGTCTATCCACTCATTGTTATACTGAGCTTTGGCGGCAAAAGAGCTTAACACGAATATTATAAATAAAACCCGTTTCATCATACGCTATTTAGTTTTTAACGCTTTTATTCTTTTCCTTTTTCACCAAATCTAACCGGATAGAAAAGATATGCGTATACAAGGGATTGGATTGATTGGCAAGATTCGTAAAAGCATAATCAATGGCGATATGCTTTAATTTAAAGCCGGCGCCCAAGCTGGGCTGATATATCCATACTTTTTTTTGATTGAGGGTGTCTCCGTCTGCCAGTGCACGCTGAAAATTATAAACACCGCCCCTGACAAAAATGAGGCCTTTGTATCCCAGCTCAATCCCTAAACGAGGATCAATGCTTACCGGGTCTGCACTGACAATTACATTTCTTTTGCCATCAAAAGTGAGGTCCAGATTAGCTTCGGCAAGGAGATTGAAATTTTTGCCTATGGCGAAATCGTATGCCCCGCCCAGCACCAACCGGGGCGCCGTAAGCTCTGTTGACTTTACCGGTATTTCATTGTCTGTAAGATAAAGCACTTCTTTTTCCTCTTCTGTAAAACTAAAGCTCCAGGCATTGAAAGTTGTAGTTACATCCCTTGCGGCAATACCTAATTTCCACCGCCCGGTATGCATCTGCACGCCGGCATCCAAACCAAAACCCCAAGCCTTTGCAAATGTTCCTACATTCCTATGAATAACTTTGGCATTGACGCCAAAACTGAACAATTTGTTGCCTGTTTGCTTTACACTCTGGGCATAAGAAAAAAGAAAAGCATAATCGGCCGAAGAAAAAGAACGGATATTATTATAGTTGATAGAACCATCGGGCTCAACAAGGTATAAAGTATTGGGAATGTCATCTACACCAAATCGCAACAGGGATAAGGCAATGGTTCTTTTTTTATCGCTTAAAGGAATCGCCACACTGCCATAATCGTACTTACCAATCCCGGAAAAATATTCCGCATGCATAAAATTTACAACCGGGTTATCTTTGATATGTACGAGCCCGGCCGGATTCCAGTAACCCGCATTGCCATCGCTAACCGAAGCTATTTGCGCGCCACCCATCCCCAGTCCTCTTGCCCCGGCTCCTATATTCAAAAACTCATTTGAATATTTTCGGAACTGCGCGTAAGAATTCTTGCTACTACTTAACAGGACAATCAAAACTGTTCTCAGAAGCACTTTTTTCATTCAACTTATTTTCTGATAAGTAATTTCATCTTGTAGCCGACCGTTTCCGGACCGTTTGACATTGCAAATATACACAGGAACACTTAGCAGCGGTGGACATTAAAATACAAGCTTTTATAACGGATTTATGCTCCAAATATTGCCTTTTTAAACAGCCTTCGTAAACTAACATTATTTTTGCCCAAAACCATTTGAAAATGACGCTTATAGAAGAATTGAAATGGCGGGGCATGCTTCAGGATATGATGCCCGGAACAGCAGAACAATTGGATAAAGAAATGACAACGGCTTATATTGGCTTTGACCCTACGGCAGACAGCCTGCATATTGGGAGCCTGGTACCCATTTTATTGCTGGTACACCTGCAAAAGAAAGGTCATAAACCCATTGCCCTTATTGGGGGTGCAACAGGTATGATCGGCGACCCCAGCGGCAAAAGTGAAGAAAGAAACCTGCTGAGTTCCGAACAATTAGAGATTAATATAGCAGGGATCAGGCAACAATTGGAAAAACACCTTGATTTCAATCCCTCTCTGCCGAACAACGCAGAACTCGTAAACAACTACGACTGGTTCAAACACATCAGCTTTATTGAGTTTTTGCGGGATGCAGGTAAATACATTACGGTCAACTACATGATGGCCAAAGACAGCGTAAAAAAACGGATCGAAGGCGATACCGGCATCAGTTACACCGAATTTGCCTACCAGCTCATGCAGGGATATGACTATTACTGGCTGTACACAAATAAGAACTGCAAACTTCAAATGGGTGGTAGCGACCAGTGGGGCAATATTACAACCGGATCGGAACTTATACGGCGTAAGGCAGGCGGAGAAGCATTTGCTTTTACCTGTCCGCTCATTACAAAAGCCGACGGCGGAAAATTCGGCAAAACCGAAAAAGGAAATATATGGTTAAACGCGGAAAGAACTTCGCCTTACCAGTTTTATCAGTTCTGGCTTAATGCTTCGGATGAAGACGCTGAAAAATGGATTAAAATTTTCACTTTTTTACCTCCCGCGGAGATCAGTACCCTGCAGGAACAACATCATCAAAATCCTGCGGGCCGCCTGCTGCAAAAAACACTGGCTAAAGAAGTAACAATTTTCATTCACGGGGAAGAGCAATTCAATAAAGCCGTTGAAACAACAGAAAAATTATTTTCCCGGCAAACGGCGCCTGTGGAATCATTAAGTGCCGAAGATCTCGAAAATATGGAAGGCGTGATAAAATTTGATTACCCGAAACAAAAAATCAGTAGCGGTATTGATATTGTTTCCTTTTTAGCTGAAACGGGCAGCTTTTCCAGCAAAGGGGAAGCCCGAAAGATGATCCAAAGCGGTGGGGTAAGCATTAACCGGAACAAAATTGATAATATTGCCAGAGAAATTAATGCTGCCGATCTTTTACACGATAAATATGTATTGATCCAAAAGGGCAAAAAAAATTATTACCTGGTTACAGCCTATTAATTTATCCGTGGATGAAATTTGGTTTACATGCGGCGAGTATTTACTTTTGCAGCCCTTAAACTTTGTTAAGGACGGATTGCCCGATAGTATAATGGTAGTACGACAGTTTTTGGTACTGTTTGTCTTGGTTCGAATCCAGGTCGGGCAACCAAAAAGAACAAGCCGGTCTCATGACCGGCTTTTCTTTTTTGCAGGACCTGTCAGTTTTGCAATTGCCTGGTTTGAAAAAAGACGGGTGATAATTTTGAAGCGGATATAAGATCATAAAGCCGCGGGTATGTACCCAACGGCTTTATATCATTTTTGCCTGTGCAATTTTTTATTTGGCGGTGAGAACAAAGGTATTGGCTACTATCTTTTCGTACCCGGTGATGACATCATTGTCATATACCGGTTCCATAAAGATTTCCTGCACCTTTAGCCTGGTACTGCTCAATTCCAGTATTTTGAAATAATGATTATTGTTTTCATCGTCCCCGCCTGCAAAATAAGGCACAACGGCATCCGGCTCTTCAGGATGCCACCTCCAGTTAAAAGACTCCGCGTAATCCGGGTATTGCTGTACAAAGCTTCCGGCACCCGATATGATCATATGAAAATCGCCATTTATCTCGTTTTCCTCGTAAAAGGCAGCGCCATCTTCTTCAGTGGTTAATTTCCAGGTATTCAGCAATGCTTCTTTATTTTCATCCACATCTATATTCTTCCTTTTTGCTGCCTTCACAGTCATGGGCATATCATAATACGTGAACGAAAAGCTTAAAGAATCACCATACACCCTGACATCTGTCAGCGGGCCCAGTCCGTCAATATTAAAAGTAACGCTGTCGGAAACAGAGATCCTCTGAACAATACCGTAATAATAATTAAACGTTATGATGCATGTACTATCACCGAAAAACTCTGCAGATGTGACCGTACCTATATCCTGCTTTTCCTGGTTCTTAAAAGAAGGGGATGATGGATTGGCCTTCTTTCCGGCAAAAGGAACATCAACATCCCATCTTCCCTGTACCATCTCAAACAACGTTGGCTCCGGCGGAGGAGTTGTTGCAGCAGGAGGGGGAGATCCAGGATGGTCGTCCTTCTTACAGGAAAAAAATAAAGACAGGGATAAAAACACAGCCAAATACCAAAAATTAAATTGGTTTCTCATCGAATTAAGGGTTTAGTTAAAAAGAATATTTAAAATGAAAATTCACTGCTCAAACGAAACATTTTCCAAAGAATTGTAACGTGATCTTTTTTTCGTGTATGCTATACAGTGAGTTAGCGTAAACACCTATCCCCCACTACTGGCAATTTTGAAATTGAGTACCTGGGATATAGGCTATGCCTTAACAAATGCTGCAATACCAACCTGTTCATCTTCTATAAATGACAATGATCGCTAACTATTAGAGGACAAAGATTTGACTAAGAAGATTTAAAACTTTGCGATTTGAATGCAGTGTAAATTACTACGGTGGTGAGGCTGCTAAAACAGCATGCAAAAATATGCTTATTTAGACACCTGGAACTTGCCCGATTCGATGACCTTCCCGTTCCTGTCGCGCAGTTGAAAAATGTATACTCCCCGTGTAAAATCGGAAAGATTTACCTGGTTGGTGAGGCTTATATTGGCAAGCTCAAAAACTTTCTTACCTAAAAAATTATATATCCGTAAACTATAAGACTTGTCGTAACTTTTCTGAAAATCGAAATTAATGAGCGTAGTAGCGGGATTGGGATAGAATTTTAAGATTTTTACAACAGGATCTTTGGCAGCAAGGAGATATTTTTCCTGGCCCGAGCCGGAAAAATGTAATATAACTCCTACCAAAAATATCAGTGTAAATTTCTTCACTCTATAAAATTAGGATTTTATCTGCAAAACATAACGCAAATTTTGTCTTTCAAAGTATAGGAGAAAAATTGAAAAATGGTAATTTGGAGTATTGTGAAAGTGTGGAAACGATCAGAACCGCGGACACCGTAATATATCTTTGGTGCTGCCATTGCTGTTCAAAAAGCCGATATAGCTAAGTGCAATTTCAAATCCTCCCCTGCCCTGGCTCGATGTGCGCAATTGCGAGATGTTCATATCATAACTGAATGCGAGCGAAAAAGGATGATAGTCTAACTTTACTACCGGGATGATCGCATCTTCCCATCTTAAGTACCCTCCCACGTGTACAACATAGTCAGGCGCTTCCATATCTCCTATTTTTCTTGAATACATTGCCCCTCCTATCAGTTCTTTAAATGGCCCCTGTACACTTACATCGGCATTAAAAGTGATGTATGATAAATCGCCCATAGTAGTTCTCACCCCCCCGGAAACCACCCATTTGGGCAAATGCTGTAATTTTTGGTAAAACGAATTGGCGGGTTTATTAAAATGATGATAGGCAAATCCTACAAAGAAATTATTCTCTTTTCTATCGCCTAATGATGAATTGTAACTCATGCCCACCCCCGCGTCAAAATAAGAATAGTTGGAAGCGAAAGTTTCACCGTCGGGCAGCGAGCCATTGTATCCAAAACCATCTAAGTACTGGTTATTGGTGGTTACTTTAGACCGGTCAAGGCGCCGCGATACCAATCCCCCCATGAATCCAATAGAAAGGTACCTGTTTTTGTCGGCGTTCATGGATTTGTGGTAATTCACCGCAGGCAACAGGTGTGTGGTGTTGAGTGCCACTGAACCCGCTTTATCCCATAATATTTGCAACCCGGCAGTAACAAAGTCGTCACCTTTTCCAACCGCAAACTTATATTCTCCGTTAAGCGAACCGGTTTGATAAGGCGTGGTTACGCTTCCCCACTGATTGCGGTATACCAGCTGCGCTCTTACGTCGCCTTCAAAAAGCCCTGCAAGCGCAGGATTCCGTACCAATGGTGCCTCATAGAATTGTGAAAAGTGAAGATCCTGAGTTTTTGCAACAACAGAAAACAATACAAAAACAACTACAAGGCCTTGCCTAAGCAGCGTACAAAAAAGCAGATAATATGTATTTCTTTTGTTGAACATACGCTTATCTTATTAATGTTACGTTTCCCTTCATGGGTACGATCTGTGCATTTTCGCAAATAAATTCTATCATATATACATATACATCGGGCGGCACAGCCTGGTTCCCCATTTTTCCGTTCCACCCTTTTGTAGGATCATTTGCTGAAAAGTTTCGCCGGTCGAAAACCAGTTGTCCCCAGCGGTTATAAATTTTCATAGATTGTACGCTTGCCAGTCCTTTGCCACGGGGGTAAAATACTTCGTTCATGCCATCACCATTGGGTGAAAATGTATTGGGCACAAAATAATTCTCCGCCTTGCAAACTACCTCCACCATTATATCAGCATTATTTACACAGGTATTACTGTCTGTTACCTGCACATGATAGGTAGTGGTCAGGGATGGTTTGGCTATTGGGGCTGGGCAGGTAGCGCAGCTTAACCCCTCCGGCGGTGTCCAGGCATAATTGCTGATGCCACTGCTATAACTTACAGGCAACACTATTTCACCGCCAACCGGTATAATTACATTTTGCGTTGTAATAACAGGCAAAGGAGCAACGGTTAAAGGAAATGTAGCTGTATTTCCGCATCCTAAACTATTAGCAGCCGACAAGGTTACTGTATAACTCCCGGGATTCTCGTAACTAATATCATTATTCCTTTCGCCGGATGTTCTACCGTCGCCAAAATTCCAGCTCCATTGTATGGCGGTATCCGGTGGCTGGGCAAGTGTGCCATTGAAAGCGATCGCCCGGTTTATACAGGTAATGTCCTCCACTCCAATTACGGGGTTAGGTGTGCGGTACACCCGCACCGTGTCGGTAAATGTTCTTTCGCAGCCACTTTGTGTGGTGGCGGTAAGCGAAACCGGGTATAAGCCGGGCTGCGGAAAGGCATGAGCAGGCGGATCTTCATCGGGAGTTGTGTTGCCATCACCAAAATCCCAAATATTTGAAACAATAGGTTCATTGCTTATGGAATAATTGGTGACAAAAATGGTTCCCGAATCGCAAAATTGTTTCTTGTCAATATTAAAAACAGGTACAGCGCCTTTTACATTGATGGGTGTTGGGCCGTTTACCGTTACCCTACAGTCCTGCGAATCAACCAGCAACACACTGGGCCGGTAGGTGTTCGGGTAATCGTAGAGGTGACTCAACGCAGTTTCACCGGAATTATCCGTGTCACCATCGTCAAAAGCAAATTGAAATTTGGTGCCTGAC
>CAMPJQ010000095.1 GCA_946886925.1 uncultured Terrimonas sp. | reverse complement strand
ACCTGCCGGTCTTCACCCCATGTTTTAGAGAAACTGATATCAATGATCAGGAAAATGCTGATGTCAATAGCAAACGTAACCTGGGCACTGCAATCTGTTTTACCACCCTGCCTAACTACAATGCCTTTTGCTTCAATGGTGATGCAAACGCATACCAGTCCGCCCAGCAAATTGGCCTGCCCGCGGAACAGCATCAATGCGGCCAGCACTACCTTATCTTTATCGGCATACATTTCCACACCTACCATAAAGGTTACACTGGCGTTGCCCACTACAGGCAAACTCACTACTATGGATACCCCAAAGCCAAATTTTAAAGTGAGGCTTGGACCTACCTTTGTATCCGCTGCAATGCGCACATCCACGGAACCTATCGCGTAAATGGAACCTACGCCCACGGAGTAACACATCACACTTAAACCGCCATGAAATTGCAAAAATGCACCGGCTGTTGGCAGCAATTGCGATGGGTCGCTCGTTACTTTAAGCGCGGCATTAAAATATACGCCAACGGAAAGTGAAGCTTCCAGCTTGAGCGGTGTTTGCGCGCTGTTGTACAATTCATCGGTTGGCGGAAAACGGATAAGGGCGATCTCTTTGGTGGCTTCAAATTTATATTCCCATATTTCACCGCTGTTGCTCATGGCTAACTTTAAGCCTTTTTTCAGCGCCTCTCCATAATCGCCGGAACTCAGGGAAGCCAGCATCTGCAAAATATCAATTACCGGCTGCAGCGCATCGCTGAATTCAATTTCAGGTGTGGGTATGCCTTCCGTTGCGCCACTACCACCTTCATAACTGCTTTCTTTTCCTTTCTGCGCGTCAAAGTTGCCTTTAATGGTCATCAGGCGTTTCATATCTCCAAGGTCTACCACCATTGCCAGGTTATTCATGCGACTTTTCCATTGGTCAGCCATATCTCCGGCAAAAGAGTTCACATCAAAATTCAACTTGCTGTCCACATAATTCGCAGGCGCGTCGGTTTTTTTACCGGTTTTGTATTCGATGTAAATCCGCAATGCTTCTGTGTCTACAAGCGGAATTTCAAAAGACGGCACATCGAATTTCAATGCTTTATCCAATACACCATTGGCGCCATTCTTTAACATGTTCATGCCCTGCTTAATCACCGCTTCACCCGCTTTTTCGGCTTCCACTTTCATGAGCTCCAGCACTTTTTCGCCACCGTCTTCCAATGCGTTCTCAACAAAGGCCTGGAAGGTATTTCCATTGGCGTCTTTGCTGTTGAGCAAAGGTATCGTCTTGCCAAAATCGGTAATGGCATTGCCAATATTGGGGAAGATACCATTTCCGGTCATCAGCCGGTAGGCGTCCGCAAAAATGGGGGGTGTTTTACTGAGCATTTTATCAATGTTCAGTCCGTACGCTGGTGTAAGGAACAACGCTTTTTGTGTGGCCGTTGTTTGCAGGTATCCAAAGTTGATGGTCTCGGTTGAGGGATCGCGAAGGATTTCCAGTGGATGAGCGATGCGAACGAGCTTTTGCTGTAAGGTGACCGCGTCCACTACATTTCCTTTTTTCCACGTGGCTGTGCGTATAAGCGGAACCGTTATGTCCTGCGGCAGCGGTATTACTTCGCCGGTACCGGCATTGTGCTGCACCATAGACCAACTCCCGTCTTTGGGTAAAAAAACATTTCCTCTTGCCGCTACCACAAATACCGGCATGGTGCCCGCCTTATTGATGGATGCGCTTACATCAAACCTGCCGACACGGGTCTGCTGGTTGCTTTTGTTGATGTTTAACACACAATCCACTTCACCGCCTATACTGCCATTCTGGAGTTGCAGCAGTTCTTTCAATTGCTCTGCAGTTAAAGGTTTTCCGGCGGGCGCCACCTGCACATATCCCAATACTCTTTTAGACACCACTCTTTTATCAATATGCCCCTGCACCACATTTTCTATTTCCACATCGGCATCAAAGTATACGCCACCACATTTAACCGGCTCATTGCGCTGTGTAACCCCGTTGGTATACATCTGCCCTTTCACTCCATTCACATAATCAGCATTGGGTGCTATAATATTTTCTGATGTATATTCTGTTACAGACGGCGCATCTTTTATGTTTCGCACATTGAACAACCCCCTGATGATACCGGGATGAAATTCATATGGCGCTTCTATGTTTTCAAAGTCGGCTGTCGTTAGTTTAGCAAAAGGATCTTTCCCTTTTTTAAGATAGCTATAGGAAAAATCAAACAGACCGTCACTTTCCGCTTTCCATCCACTATCGGTACGAAATACATAACCGGAACCGGTGCGGAAAACGGTAATGGTTCTTACCACACGAATACCCCAGGGATAAATAATGCTTTTTACCTGGATCACTTCATGTCCTGTTCGCCCGAGCATTACATCAAACCTGGCCTGGCTGGTTTGCGCCATAGCAGCGCCCGGACTCAGCCAGTTGCTGAACATACTGGCGCCATAGCCGGTAATATCCATCCGCGATACAGGCACGCCACGCGAATCTTTCAGCAATGAAGAAAGGCTGAGCGGCCCAAACAGGAATTCATTGTTAAAAATCTCCGTTACCCTGTGCCCCAGATTGCTGGCATAAGAGGCCATTCCAAACCAGTTGAGCAGGTTATTGGCCTGCACCGTATAGCCGGGGAACATGTCGCTATCATATTCCGTTGGATTGGCTGGATTGGGTTTACCAAATCTTCCAGCCTGCAGGCTTATCTGAATACCGCCTTCAAGTTTATAGGTATTGTCTTCTTCATTTTTCCTGAACTTCGGACGTATATTTTCAATCGCCGGTTTCTGCGGTTCCACAAAATGTTTTGAAATATAGCTGATGGCCTTCATTCCAAAAGGCAGCGTAAAAGTGGCGATCGTATAATTACCGGGCTGCGATTTAAAATCTTCAATCAACCCGTTGGTAACCGGTATGGGCGCCAGAGGTACCGGAACCTGGTTATTATTCCACATACGGGCGGGGCCACCGTCATCGGCATAATATAAAAAACCAGCTTCGGGATCCATCAGCAATTTAGGTGAATTGGGATCAAGGGGGTTATCCCTGTCGGGCGGCGTTAAATTGATCTCTGGCTCCCACGCCATCAATGGTAACGTAAATGCACGTACGCGGTTAGCCGGTAATTTAACCTGCATGCCTTCCACCAAAAACGGAAATGCAGTATTCCACGCACTTGTATTGTAGTCTACATTATGTACCTCCCCATCTTCACCTCTAACGCTGCCGGTTCGTATAAGCTGCCATACCATACCAAAACTCACTCCCAACTGGCTGGCATTGCTGCTCACGTCCAGAAGTGAGAAGAATTCCCGCTGCAATTGCAAACCGCTGTCCCATACGTCTTCCACATCTTTCTTCAACTTAAACAGTTCTTCCGGACTGTAAATGGCACCGTTGGCATTTTTAAATCCGCCCAGCAGATCTGTATTAAGCGAAGGCTCTTCCTTTAGAATGACACCGGGAAACCTTTCGGCAACAATTTCCGGTGCAAAACTTTCACCGGTCAGTCTTACCGCAGTAGCAATGCTGCCAAATAACGGCTTTTTAAGTGTGGTGGCTGCTGTACGCGATGGCTTACGGGAAAGGGCAACCGCTCTTTGCGCACCTGCTTTTTTTGTTGCTGCTTTTTTTGCGGTCTTTTTTACGGGCAAGGTTAACATATCGGGAAGAGTGCTTCCGCCAAAATAAAAGTTAACATTTACATCATCCGTTTCGCCTTCCGCTTCTATAAAGCCCACCACGCAAATCAGCAGGCTGTTTATACCGTTTGCACCGGCAATGCGACCGTACCTTTCGGAAGAAACACCACGCCGCCAGAGCCCCAGGTTGGCCACGTAGGGATCGGGCAGCGTAGGCAAATAACTGTATAACGAGAAGATGAGTATGCAATTTCCGCGTATTATATTTTCCATTGCATCATCACACTCACCTATAAGTATAAACGATTTTACCGGTGAAACGGTGAACAAAGCGTTTTCCAGCGCAATTGAAAAAAGATTTAATTCCTGCGCGGGAGCAGCAGTACCCGGAATATTTCCGGCATTCGCGGAAGCGGCCTGGCCGGCCTGCATATCTTCTTCCATCAGCATTACTCTTCTGCCGATTTTTCCTGCGCTGAGCATCATATTGCAGGAAGCTGACTGTACGGGAAAAGGCTCTCCGTTCACCTTTACAGGGCGATCGGCATAAATAGTAGCGGCACAGCTTGTAATCAACAGTTCCTGTGCGCTTTTACTGTTAATAATAAAAATTAAAGGCGCCTTTTCCAGCAATAGTATATCTGCGGTGGTGCCATGCGGGTTTTGCGCATCTTTCCATAATTCCAGGTGATGTGAAGCGCCGATAGCATCAGCCTCCATATCGGTGATACCCAATTCCCCGGGTTTACCTGAAACTGCCGGTTGCATCAATCTTATATCTTCATTTTGTAATCCGTTCCACAGCATGCGCCATCCTTCACCACATTGCAACAGTACCGCCCCGTTGCCCGATGCCTGAACAGGACTATTGACATTTAATGCGGTTGCGTCAAAAGTCCAATACGTTTTTTTAACAGGAACTTTACCGGAAAGATTGGTCCACGGACTTTTGTATTTTGTGGCCGCAAATTCATTCACATCAGCCTTCCAGGGTATCAATACCTGGTTATTTTTATATGCCGGTGTTTTATTGGGCGCTGGTGTAAAGCTGAATGCAAAAGGCTGCCCGTATATTTCGCATGCTGCTGTACCAATTTGGGTAATATTGCATTTGCTGTTCTGCCACGTAAATTCCCATATTTCCGGTAACTGATAAGTGGCTTCTCTTGCATCCATTCCGTAAGGCGAGGATTCAGCGGCACCTTCGTCTGTATGCTGCGCCAGTTTGAGCGACACCTGTATACTTACAGCAGGATTTAATGTTATCTGGTTATTTTGAACAGTCGGTGCAAGGCTCAGCTTTATACTGCCTCCTTTAACCGCTACGCCGATGAACCTGTCTGCAGGCGCCGCAGCAGAAAGTAATTTTGCATTTATCCAGCAGCTACCTGCTACTATTGTATAGGTTGTAGCAAGTTCCGCCGGCAGACCGCCGGGAAAAAGGACCGTTCCATGCCGGAACGATGCCTTAAATAACAGTACAGGCTGCGCACCTATATACAGCGTAATTAATTTTTCATAGCGGTAAACATCTATCCATATCTCCCGTCCCTCATTATTTAAAAAGGGTCCAAAAGTTTCTGCAGGACTGGCTCCCACCGCCCAGTCGGGTATACTGCCGGATACTGCAGCATTTAACACCGGCACACTGCGTACAAAAATATGTTCTCCGGATGTCCTTTCCGGTGCAGTTGTTGAACCCAGCGCTCCCGCGGCAATATCGGTGATATTGCTGAGCGCAGAAACGCTGATATTGTCGCGGCTGTACAAATTGGAATTGGCAAAAAGACGCTCCGTTCCAGTATCTTCAATCCTTTGGCTGATCAGCGAAGCCGCTATCCTCTCCCTTGCCTCCTGCAATTGTTTTTCCTGATCTTTTTGTTTTACAGTGAGATGCCCGGTTATGCTTTCCAGCATAGCGGATAATTGCGCTTGCGTCATCAAAAATAATTTAATCAATGAAAAAATGCGCTCAGACAAACGAGTATATTCTACCCAAAACCCTGCAGGTTTGTCTTTACTAAAATTTTAACGGAAGTTGAATTTTAAAGAAGGAACGGAGGAGGCGGAAACATAGGAACTTACTCAGGGAGGGACAGTAATATTAAAAAATAGAAATGAGTAATCAAAGCAATAACGATGATTTTTTATATTAACAAAAAGATAGCCGGATCTTACTACACAGCATATCAATTGTTAACCAGTCATAAATTGAAATATTCTGAATACCTGTACTGCTGATTCCGGACACGGACGTCCTAAAAATTGCAGGTATGAGGTTCATCCCGCCCCGGAAGCCTTGATGCCAGTGGGTTTTAAAAGTTTAATGATGCTATTGGAATGATCGCTAATTCACATTGTCTTTTCTTTTCCCCGGCAAACTCGGCAGTATAAATAACATATAGTTTCCCATCATATTCAAGGGCGCAGGGATAATGCGAATCTGCAGGGCCACCAGGCATTTTGCCAGAGCGGATTTTTAGTATCTTCGAAAATTTCAGTCCCTTTTCATTTGCGGAAGAAATAGATAGAGCCAAAACGCCACGTTCATTTATTTTGTCTGCTATTGGATAATTAAACACTATATACTTTTGACCGGAACTTAATGTGCCCGCATACAATTTGGAAGAAGCAGCCCTAAAGTCATGATTTTCAATTTGGGTCCATGTTTCACCAAAGTCCTTGCTTACGTAAACCTTTGGAATGTATTTTCGGCTATTAACCCGTGTAAATGCGTATAATGTATTTCCCTCTGTAATCACCGTTGTTTCCGGGTGTTGATCTTTTCTGAATTTTTCGGACTGAAGTTTAACTACTCTCCACGGACTTTTAATATCATCTCCATTACTTATTAAAATTGCGGGAGTTAATGGAAGTTCGCCCAGGGCTAAAGCTACTCTTCCTGCCATAATCCAATTGCCATTTTCAAGCTTCCGGGGCGTGCAGTTGGGGAGAAACAGGTCAGCTATCTCTCCAATTTCGTTCCAGCGCTTTGTGGATTCATTATATTTGTACATCACCGTATTAATGATCCGGTCATGCCCCGTCATCCTGCCCACAAACGAAAAGAGTTCATTTTTGAATGAAAGTAATTGAGCAGGCACATAGTAAATCCCCGAATTATTAGTGTCTTTCGCAATTGTTTCTACCTCCGACCATGTGACGCCTCCATCATCGGACCTTCTTGCATTTATGCGGGACTCTCCTGAAATTTCCTCCTGAGGGCAATTATACCATGCTGCTATTAACTGTTTCTTGTGTGCAATAATTGCAGGGTCGTGTAAAAACTTGTATTTACCCAAGCTTCTTTCGACATTAATATAACGTATGCCTTTAGGATAGTTCAAACCAGTATCCTCCACCCTTAATGAAGAACTGCTATATATAGAATATGGGCTTTCTACGTTTGGGTTGTTTTGATTGTTTCGCTGAATCGTACACGCAGAAACAAATACACAAAACACGGGGAGCATATTAAAGATGCGTTTACATATTATGTACATGATCCAATCAATTTGATGTTCAATTGAAATAACAATACCATCATAATGCCAGATGAAAGCTCTATTGTTATGGTTAGTAAAAAAAATCAGCCGAAGATAAGATCAATGAAATGATGCGGCCCGGCAATGTTGCTCATTGCATATTACCCTTGTGTGGCAATTGTCCTATGATGAGGATGGGCCGTTGGAGTGGTGCATGCAAAAGAAACATAAAAAATGGTACCGCCACCCTTCCTGCTTTCAAACCACAGTTTGCCTTCATGCGCATCCATAATTTGCATGCATATGGCCAAACCCAGTCCGTAAGAAGGTTCCCCGGAAGTACCCGGTCTTTTAGAATCGTCTGTCATCACGAATATCTTTTCTTTCAGGTTTTCCGGGATGCCAATACCCCTGTCTTTTACGGCCACTGTTACACAGTTGTCTTTCAGCGTGAAATCAATATCAATATCACTGTTCTCGGGTCCAAATTTTAAAGCATTCCCTATGAGGTTACTGAAAACGCGCCATAGCTTCTCCCTGTCTGCCTGTACGGTACATGGAACGATTTGCAATCTTATGGTTTGATTTTTCTCGGCTGCTTTGGGAGAAAGCATATCCACACAATAAGAAACCAGTACGGCCAAATCCACCGGTATTTTATTAACGTTGTTCCGCTGCTGACCGGCATGCAAAATCTCCTCTATCAATTTAATGGCATGGTGACTTGCTTTGCTGATCATATCCAGCATTTTGCGCTGACCGGACAGGTAATTATCATCTTTCAGCAAAAAATCACTCATGCCTGCAATACCACCAACGGGATTTCGAAGATCATGGGCCACTACTTTCATCATCCTGCTGTTTTCTGCATGGCTTTTTGAAAGTGCCGTAAATGTTTTCTGCAGATGAAAATTCTTGTCAGACACTTGTTTATTGAGCGCAGCCAGCACAGCTATATGCTTTTTAGACTGGCGATTGTTCCGCCAGATCAAAAGCGCTACGAGCATTGCCAAAACTGCGCCGATCGCTGTTATAATAAGGTATATGGTTTTGAGTTCATCTTCTTTTTGAAGCGCATACAATTCATACTCGTTTTTTAAATAGCCGAGTTCTTTATTAATATCCGGAGCGAGTATACCCC
>CAMPJQ010000094.1 GCA_946886925.1 uncultured Terrimonas sp. | reverse complement strand
TTTTTATTCCTGTACAGTTCCGTATGCAAACTGCTTTAGAGGGCTTACCTTACCTGTTTTAATCTTGTGGAATGGAAAAGGAGAATATGCTAAATTCCGGGGTACACTTCTTCAGACAGCAGTTTGTACTTAATTTTAAACCTTAAAATCAGAAATCATTGAATCGAATTGACCGGCTCATGGGTATCTTAACCATGCTGCAATCTAAAAAGTTTATGCCTGCGGAACGCATCGCCGATAAGTTTTCAATAAGCATACGCACAGTGTACCGTGATGTGAAAGCGCTTACAGAAATTGGCGTACCGGTAAGCTTTGAAAACGGACGGGGCTATTTTATCGTGCAAGGCTATTTTTTGCCGCCGGTATCATTTACCAATGAAGAAGCCAACGCACTGATACTCATGGAAAGTATTGCCGCCCGGTTCTCTGATCAATCCATCCAAAAGCATTACGAAACGGCCTTAAACAAGGTAAGATCGGTATTGCGCGGAAGCCAGAAAGAAAAGCTGGACCAATTGCAATCCCAGATAAAAACCGTTACATGTGCGTTCGGTGGAAACAATTTCGCTTACTTATCGGAGATCCAGAATGCCATATCCACCCAAACCATTCTTAACCTGGAATACCAGAACCTGAATGACCAGGTTAGCGCCAGGGCAATAGAACCCATAGGGCTTATATTTTATGCTTTCAACTGGCACATGATCGCCTGGTGCTGGTGGCGCAATGATTATCGTGATTTCAGGGTTTCGCGCATTTTAAAACTATCGGCTGCAGGAACTTCATTCCGGAAAAAGGACCATACAGACATCAATGAATACATGAAATTGTTGCCTGTTAATTATTAACCGGCAACGAAACCGGAAAGGCATACGGTCTGCTCAAACAAAAAGCACGACAAGCATTTTGCAATTTAAATTTAATGCTATGACTCAGGGCAAAAACTTAATGAAGGCCATTGTATTGCACGGCTTTGGCAACACCCAAAACCTGGTTTTGGAAGAAGTGCCGGTTCCGGTAATAACAAATGATGAAGTACTCGTAGAAGTGAAGTCGGCCGGCATTAACCCGATTGATGTAAAAACCCGTTCGGGCAAAGGCTTATACGGAATGCTGAAAGATGAAACACCATTGATATTGGGTTGGGATATTTCGGGCATAATAGCGGAGACCGGAAAAAGTGTTACAGCATTTAAAAAAGGCGATGAGGTATTTGGCATGGTTAATTTTCCGGGTCACGGTAAGGCGTATGCAGATTATGTGGCTGCTCCTGTTGCTCACCTCGCGCTAAAACCGCTTACTATTTCATACAATGAAGCTGCGGCGGCATCACTTGCTGCATTAACCGCATGGCAGGCACTGAAAGCGCATGCTAATATTCAGAAAGGGCAAAAAGTGCTGATCCATGCGGCAGCAGGAGGAGTAGGGCATTATGCTGTGCAAATAGCCAAACACTATGGCGCATATACAATAGGAACAGCTTCGGAAGCCAACAGAAATTTTGTATTAAGCCTTGGTGCTGATGAACATATAGATTACAAAGCGGGCCCGTTAGAAGAACAGGTGTCTGATATTGATTTCGTATTGGATACGATCGGGGGAGATACCATTGATCATTCTCTGAAAGCAATGAAAAAAGGCGCTACCATCATCAGCATCCCTTCCGGGCTGAATGAGTCAGTTGGGGATAAAGCCGCCGCCCAGGGAATGCATGGCTATACTTTTAAAGTAAAATCGAACGGCAATGACATGAACGAAATAGCCTACCTCCTGGCGAAAGGCATTGTCAAATCACATGTTTCGGATGTTTTTTCTTTTGCTGATATAGCGAAAGCCCATGCGCAAATAGAAACAGGCAGAACAAGGGGAAAGGTTGTTGTGCAGGTTTGAAAAAACCGGCACTTCAGCATATTACGCATTTTGAAAATGAGTGTATACCATATTTACCCCGAAAAAGCGGCAGCCTGAAAATTTAATCGTTAATGCTATTGCATATGCTGAATTTATAAATTACCTTGTAAGCCGCCTTCAGAAAGTAATCTTTACTCTTCGCACCATACCTCAACCTGAAATTCCTTTAAGAACGTAATCCCTGCCCGAACACTGAGCGTTTACTGTTCCTGTATCCTGTATGAGAAGCTGTCTCCTGCGGCTTTTTTTTGTTTACCCGCAGCATTATTCAATATCCTCATTGTGTTCCTCTTCCGGCATTGTTTTATGCTACATATAAATTATAACCGATTTTATTATGCCAAACACAGGTGTAAAAGGACGTATCGTGGATGCCGAAACAGGAGAAGGCATTACCGGGTTGACAATAACCGTTGTTGATTTTGATCCTTTTTTTAATGAAGATGACATTTTGAAAAAGGGAGTGGTGGAGAGCACCGACGGCAGCTTTCAATTCGTTTATTCTGAACACGATTACAGGCTGTGGTCAATTGACCGCAATCCCGATATTGTTGTGCGGGTTTCTCTTCCAAATGGCCGCCTGCTATGTGAATCAAAGGAAGTTAAAGACGTAACCGCCAACATACTTGATATCCCTGAAATAAAAATTCACAAAAACAGCATGGAGGGCTGGCTGGTGAATCATACCACGCTCAATCCTGCGAATGCCGGCCCTGTATTCCTCTTTAAAGGAAATGAAATAAAACATCTTGTTGATGGCGATGCTATGTTTCCCGCTGTTACGCAGGCAGCAATAGATGCCACCCAATCTATAAACCTGATGGGTTTGTTCTTTGATGTAAACAATGGCTTTATTTCTCAATTCAAAGAAGAATTCAATGAAGCCAGTCCTCCTTCCACCAATTGCAAAGCCGGGAAAGAAGCCACACTGGAAGAAGAACTAAAGAAAAAAACCGCTATGCCGGTAAACGTAATGATGACCAATATTCCATTATCGGCCGATGATACGGTTACTGAAGTACGTGAGTTTTTTGAAAACACAAATGTTAAAACTACCTATTTCCAAAAAGGGTTTGCTGTGCTTCATTCCAAAGCCATTATCCTGGATGGCGTGAAAGCCATATTGATGGGTTCACCATTGAAACAGTTTTATTACAGCGATATGCGCCATGCTATCCGTGATGCACGGCACAAAGGCTCATTAAACCACGATGTAAGTATTCAAATAGAAGGACCGGCCGTTGCACAAATCAATAAAACATTTGCCACCATCTGGAAGTCAACAAAAGAGCCGCTCACTGCGCTCACCCCTGACAACATTCCCGAAAAAACCGGTGATGAAAATTCGAGCATTGCGTCGGTGCAGGTTTTACGAACCATGCCCGCCGCTAATTACAATCCAACACTTCCCGGCGACGAAAGCCTGCCTCACGGAGAAACAGGAATACTGGAAGCTTACCAGCGTGCCATTCACAATGCTGAACGTTTTATCTACATCGAAAACCAGTATTTTACTTCGCACGATATTATTGATGCACTTATTTTCCGGATGAAAGATGAGTCAAAACCCAAATTGGAAATCATTATCGTTCTGCCCATCAGGCCCGATCTTCCCGGATACCCGGACCGGCATATTGACAACGTTAATCAATTAAAAGCTGTAGCCAAATCAAAAGGACATCAGCTTGGCGTATATACAATGTGGAGCAGGTCTAAAACCGCGGGCGCGGGTAATGACACCCAAATCATGCCCGTATACGTGCACAGTAAAATGGCGATTATTGATGATAAGTGGGCAACCGTTGGAAGTGCCAATCTTGATGGTACTTCTTTGAATTATCATGAGGTAGGCCTCCTTGTTTCCGGCGCATTGATGGACAGGGTAATTGCAAAATTTAAACTGGGAGACGATATAGGCAAATTCCTGTGGGATGCTTTCTGGTATGTGTTCTTTTTTATTTTCAAGCAAATGTTTTTTAACCTGAAGACCTTACTGGCTATTTTGTTTATTGCGTACAAGTTCATTTTTGATTTCAAGGAAACGATGGAGAAGATCAGGGAAACACTTGAAGATGTTACAGATATTCCCGGAATAATCAGGGAAGTGTTTACCCGCACAACGCAACATGTTGTTCCGAACCGTGAACATCAGCCGCCGAGAAGCGTTGAAATGAATATTGTGCTTTACAATGGTATTGCGGGTCAGCCAAAAAACGGTGCCATCAGGCTGCTGAGGGAAAGGTTGTGGGAGGAACATTTGGGAATGACGGACCTCCCCGATAATATTTTAAAAATGCCTGAAACGGGCGAACTGAATTGGGTAAGTTTTTGGAATGCTCAGGCAAACAAAAATAAAGAAGCCATCAGGAAAGATATAATCCTTCCGGCCACCGATGCACCGGTGATACTTGAATGGAAACCTGAATCAAATGCCAAATCCTATCTGAAAGAACTGGAAATAAGAACGAAAAACCTGCGCGACAAAGCGGATGTATTTCTATTTGACAAATGCAAGTTTGATGATAATAAAAAGCTGATCCCATGGCCGATAATGTAGTTCAAAAGATAACTGCATCAACGGGAGAATTGCTTTCCCATCTTGCAGAGATACAGAATGACCTTGCAGAGGCGAAGGCTTTCATAAATCTGATGGGATGGGAACTGCCACCCGGACTGGACGATGTTGGACTGGCAACCATTGACCTGGGTAATTTTGTGCAAAAACTCGATGCGGTAACCGGCGCTCCCAACGAAGTATGGGAAGATGAGATTGCCATGCTGGGCCGTATTGCAGAATTAACGCTGGCAGTGACTGATCTTGTAAAAGCAATACATGCACTTGCTGAAGAACTTCCCACTAAACTTGCCGCTTTCCCCGATTATGTTGACCGCACAAATATTCATAAAGAATTACCGCGGCGACTTTTTGATTTTTTACTGACCAATTATTTAGCCCGAACATCACCCGTAACTTATGCAGTGCTGCACCTGGTAAACATCATTGACTATCCGTATTTTGCCGCAGACCCTGCTAATTTTCAGGCCGAGCATATAAGGGCAACGGTCAATTATCACCATTTTAAAACGCTTTTTAAAGATCCCGGTAAACTTGCCGAAGAGGCCTATGGGTGGAATACGCCCAATTATGATCCCACAATATTATTACAGCGGATACAATTGCTCTTTCAGGCCCTGGGTATACGAAGCCGCATGCAGCCATTAGATAGCCGCGCTGAAGAGGTGTGGACAAACCAGACTTCCACCAACTCAGTACCCATGCCCCAGTTGCTTACTTTTTTATTTGAAGAACGCGGGGTTATTGCAGGCATCCGGGTGGGTCTCTCCCTTTTTGGCGCCAGGCCTACTTCAACTGGTGGAGCCGATGGGGGTATCGGCATGGTTCCACTCATCCGCGGGCAGGTTCAGGGCAGCATTCCGCTTTTTAGGTTTAACGACACCTTTCTGGACTTTTCCGGCGAGGCAGATGCATTAAAAAGCATAGCTGTTTTGCTCAGGCCAAACAAAGACCTGGAGGTTAGCACAGCAAGCGGTTTCAACCAGGCAATTACGGGACGCTTCGCACTGGGATTGCGGCATGGTTCTCCTGAAAGCGAGCTTAAAACATTGCTGGCATTTCCCGGCGGCGCAAAAATTCAGTTTAAAACAATGTCCGTTACGGGCGGCGTTGAAAACAGGTCGGGCAAACCACAAAGCTTCATGGAGCTAAGTCTGCTGGGATGTGGTATAGCGCTATCGCTATCGGAGGCAGATGGCTTTTTACGCAGTTCCATTTCACAGGAAAAGATTGCAGCATCATTTGATATAAAGATTGGATGGACAAGCGATGGCGGTATATATTTCGAGGGGAGCGGTGGGTTGGAAATCTCCCTTGCCACTCATATTCAACTGGGACCGTTCCACGTTGATGCTTTACAACTTGGTTTAAAAGCGAATGACGAAAATCTTGTACTCGAAGCAAGTGTCACAGGAGGCTTAACGCTGGGCCCGTTAAAAGCAGTTGTTGACCGCATTGGGTTAAACGTAGATCTCACTTTTGGCAGTGGCAATCTCGGGTTTATAGGATTGTCTCCGGATTTTAAACCACCCAATGGCATAGGTCTCTCCATTGACACAGGCATCGTAAAAGGGGGTGGATTTTTATTCTTTGATTTTGATAAAGGCGAATATGCAGGCGCCCTTGAACTGTCTATTCAAAATACCATACAGGTAGCAGCCGTTGGTATCATCAATACTAAATTCCCCGATGGCACCCAGGGATTTTCACTGCTTATTATTGTGGCCGCTCAATTCACACCCGGTATTGCACTGGGCATGGGATTCTTCCTGAGCGGACTGGGTGGAATGCTCGGCATCAACAGAACCATTAATGTGCCGGCACTGCGCGATGGTGTTAAGAACAATGCCATTGAGCATATCATGTTTCCCGAAGATGTGGTGGCAAACATCAATACCCTGCTGCCGCAGATCAAGCTCATCTTCCCTATACAGAGAGACCAGTTCATGATCGGCTTCATGGCTAAGATCACCTGGGGGGTGCCTGCTTTGATATCTATTGAATTTGGGCTGATCATTGAATTTACAAATCCGGTAAGGATCGCTATCCTCGGCGTTTTAAAAATTGCCTTGCCCACCGGGGAGGCTGCCGTATTGCAATTGCAGGTAAACTTTGTGGGTATTATCGATTTTGAAAAAGGATATCTTTCCTTTGATGCAAGCCTGTACAATTCACGCATACTCACCTTCACCCTTGAAGGCGATATGGCCCTGCGCTTAAACTGGGGCAGCAGCAAAGGATTTTTAATGTCTGTAGGTGGATTTCATCCTGCATTTAAACCGCCGCAGGAACTCAATGTGCCCAAACTGAAAAGATTAACGCTAACTATTTTAAGCGGCAATCCCAATCTTGTGCTCACCTCCTATTTCGCTATTACTTCCAACACCGTTCAGTTTGGTGCAAAGATTGATTTTCGCTTTAAAAAAGGGTCATTCAGTGTAGTGGGATATTTGCAGTTTGATGTATTGTTTCAATTCTCACCATTCAAGTTCGTCTGCAATATTTCTGCAGGGCTTGAAGTGAAAGCGGGAAGCTCTACTCTGTTTTCCATCAAGCTCGATTTTGAATTATCAGGACCCACACCATGGAATGCCAAAGGCACTGCTTCGTTCTCTATATTGTTCTTTACATTCAAAATACGTTTCAACGTTACCTGGGGCGATGCACAGGAAGTTATTGAACCGGGCATTGCTGTACTTCCAAAGCTCCTGGAAGCAATGAATACAGATGCCAACTGGACTACTGAACTTCCGTCCAACAGGTTCAACCTTGTTACCCTTGCAAATATACAGGCCCAAACCGGGCAGATCGTGATGCAGGCTTTCGGCGCAATGAAGATCAGCCAAACTATAATGCCGCTGAATATAGAGATCAATAAATTTGGAAATAGCCCGCTTGCCGACATAAAGTTTGCCAATGTATCCGCATTCAGGCTGGGCAGCTCTGATATGTTGCTCAACGAAGTAAAAGAAGCATTTGCTCCTTCGGTTTTTAAAGAAATGAGCGATGATGATAAATTGAAATCACCTTCCTATACACAGGAAAAAGGCGGTGCTAAAATAGCGGATACAAATGTTTTATTTGTTGATTATGGCTTCAACAGGGATGTGATCTACGAAGTGAAGATATCAGACTTTGACCCCTTCCCCGATCCGCAGCCCTTTGAAATCAATATGGATATGTTCAAACTCATGGCTAAGGGCGGTGCAATAGCCAATTCTCCTTTATCGAAAGAAAACACGCAGAAACGCTTTGTATTAAACAACGCCGCCGTAGATATCGCAGAAGAACAATTTGTGATCGTTAACAATGCAACCCTAACACAGCATGGAGCAAATGAATTTGCAGGCGGCAGCCAGGCACAGGCCAATGACGCATTGCAATTTATTCTTGCTGCACAACCCGCTTTAGCCGGAAAGATCAGCATCGCTTCTGCATATCACGTGGAGGCGTAAACGAAAAATGATATTTTAAACACAAGTATAAAAAAATTTATGGCAACGCTTCCTTCTTACGCATTTTTACCCTGGGCACGGCAGGGGGTGTCGGTTAAAATAAACGAACCGGATACGATGGGAACAAGCGATGGTACTGCTGTTGAAAGAGCCCGCCTGCATGCGGAACTCGATATCGCATTTAAAGACCTCGACAACAGCGAGCAAACAACGACTATCGCAAAAGAAATACAAATCGTTGGCCCCGGCGATGTATTGAATTTAAATGCAAGAGCGATCGTGCGTACCGAACCCAAACCCGGTATCACCAATTATGAAGACAATGGATTACCTTATAT
>CAMPJQ010000093.1 GCA_946886925.1 uncultured Terrimonas sp. | reverse complement strand
GCCAAAAGGGGTATCTGCAAATGCGTAATTAATATGAAGTAAAGCGCCTCCATTTTTATATTCTCCCGGAGTCATGCCTTCTACTTTAACAAACAAATCATGTAATCTTCCTGTGCCTGAAAGTCCTGTTTCCAAAGCTGTATCAAGCAGGGTAGCGCCTGTATTTAATATATTTTTGGCATAAGCGGCACTCAAATATTGTAAGAACTGCTTTGGAGTTACGCCTGCCCATTCCCGGAACATCCGCTGAAAGTGAAACGGGCTAAGATGAACATGCGCTGCTGCTTCTTCTAACTTTGGTTGCGATTTGAAATTTTCTTTCAAAAAAGCGATTGCTTCTGCAATTCTTTTATAATCCAGTGCTTGTTGTGTTTCCATGATGTTTCATTTAGTGATGCAAAAATACCTTTACCTGCATTGCATTAAAACCCGGTTCTTGCGAATATCTGCTTCTCGTCCAGGTAATTTTTTATGAGTTGCGCTTTTCTTTTTAACAAATAGCCCGGAAATGAAAATGCTGCTCACCATTTTAAATTATTGTTCTGAAAGTAATATTGATCCTTCCGCCGGTAATTTTCGGTTCCTTTTGAATACTGTGTAACCAGTTGTGTTGCGTTTCTCCTTTCATTAGCAGAAAGCTGCCAGGTGTGAGAAGCACTTTTGTCTTTATATGCTTTTGCTGATAATGGCGGAATTGGAAGTAACGGGCAGCGCCAAAACTAACTGAACCAATTACGGGGTTAACGCCCAACGATTTTTCATTATCACGATGCCAGCCTACGCTGTCATTTCCATTGCGGTACAAATTAAGGAGTGCACTGTTAAATCTCTGCCCGGACGTTTCTTCAATACGTTCTTTGATCAATAATAATTCCTTCGTCCACGCATGCGGATGCATGGTGATGCCGGTGTAACGATACAATTTTCCTTCATCACCATACCATGCAGTAAGTCTGGGTTGCATCATTTTCCTTCCCATTATAATAACCGGTTCCTGTGTCCAGTGAATGTTTTTCTGTAAAGCTTCCCGCAACTCTTCGCTTTCTTCTTTTGAAAAGAATTCGGGAAAAAGATACGCTTCGCCGTCAGTGGGTAATATATTTTGAATTATTGCCACAATCAATATATTATAGATCGTCATTAAAGTAAGCACCAGCTTTCCATCTTTTGTATTTATCCGGCAGGCAGGCTCCGCATGGCCGGTAACCTTCACGAATAGCTTCCTGCTCATCTTTAAAAAATACCCTGTTTGCTGTTTTCATCCGCTTGCCGGATTTACAGGACAATAAACCATAGATTTTTGCTCTTTTATAGCCTCCCAGGTTAATTGTTTTACTGCGTATGAGGCTTGCCAGGTTCTTTTTTTGTTCTTCATTGCTTTTACCCAGTGCTGTATGCTCAACCATTCCTTCGGTTTTTGATATACAAAACTACAGTTCAGTTGATATTGTTACAACCCGGTATTTGCTGTAATCCTACGGTTAATATAAACGGATAATACTTCTTATCATGAATGATGATTTTATAGTGAGATTAATTGATTTTTGCGGGATGCTATAGTATACAGCGTATATTAGCTCAACAACACAAGATTAATTTTTTCTTATGGATCAGACGATTTCAAAAGAACAAGGCGATACCAATACTGGCAGCTTAAGAGCTCAATATGTTGACGGACTGAATGAAGAAACCCGGCATTGGCTGGAAGAGGATGCGAAGTATTTTTTACACCAGGCATTGTCTACACCGGTGATGAATGTACTGGCAAAAACCGAAGGCGCCTGGATTGAAGATTTGCATGGCAGGCGCTACCTCGACCTGCATGGCAATGGCGTGCACAATGCCGGCTTTTCCAATGCGGAAGTAATAGCAGCAGCGGAAAAGCAATTACAGGATAAACTGGCGTTTACCCCGCGCCGGTATACAAATATTCCGGTTATTGAACTGGCAAAAAAGCTGGTTGCCATAACGCCGGCAGAACTTACCCGTGTATTGTTTTGTCCCGGAGGTTCTGAAGCCATTGAAATGGCTGTTGCTTTGGCCAAACATGTAACTGGCAGGTGGAAAACAATTTCTTACTGGGATTCCTATCATGGCAATGGATTTCAGTCGTCAAGCATCGGTGGTGAAGAGCATTTCTCTATTGGTATGGGACCGATGATGCCTGGTGCATTTCATATTGAATTTCCAAACTATTACCGTAACCCGTGGGGGTTGGAAGATGAGGAAGCGATTGATGAGCAATACCTGCGTCAACTAAAGGTCATCCTGCAAAGGAATCCCGACATAGCCGCTATTGTTGCTGAACCTATTTCTTCTACACCGGTGGTGCCATCTCAATCGTATTGGCAGCAGATCAGAGAAATCTGCGATGCCCATGGCATCTTCCTCATTTTTGACGAGATCATTGAGGGGCTGGGAAGAACGGGTAAATGGTTTGCCTGTGAGCATTATGTTACACCCGACGTGCTGGTGCTGGGCAAATCGCTCGGTGGCGGATTGCTGCCTCTTGCCGGAATTGTAACCAGAGAAAAGTATAATGTTTTGCAGCACCGTTCCATAGGACATTTTACCCACGAAAAAAATCCCTTGTCGGCTACAGCAGGGCTTGCAGCGATTAATTATATTGAATCGCATGAACTGGTAAAAAACGCGGCGGCGCTTGGCGATTATTTAATTGAAAAACTCCTTGAGCTGAAAAGACGGTTTCCCGTTATAGGTAACGTGGCTGGCAAAGGAATGCATCTTGGTATTGATCTTGTTAAAGACATGGTTACCAAAGAGCGGGCAACATTGTATGCAGAACAGATCATGTATGATTGTTTGGAACAGGGTGTTGCTTTTAAAGTTATTGAGGGTAATATCTTAACCCTGCGCCCTTCACTGGTTATTACAAAAGATGAATGCGATTTGATTGTTCATTCGCTTAGTACGGCATTTGCACGGAATAAAGTTGTGTAGCGTTTTAGTTTTGCTATTAATTATTCGCTGTGTTGTAAGGCAGAAAATGATGCACAAATAGACAGGCGCCGTGCTGCAAGTTTTATAATTTAATCCCGGAGCAGTTGAGGAGCTCAATGGACTGGCTGCGAAGACTCGGCTATTGAGGATAAGTTATTTTTATTTATAGCCGGCTGATGGTGATTGAAGTGAGCGGATATTCCTTTATACTACAGTATTTTGAATGCCTGCGGTGCCTTAAGAGACAGGGATTGTGCAGTGTCGTTATTGTAAAGTATAAAATCATCAACGGATATAATGCTCCCGATTTCCAGGTTGGATATGGCTTTTATAACGTCCTTTGAAAAATGTTTACCCTTTACATAGTAATGTTTTCCATCAATGCTGAGCGCATATTGTATGAGTGTAAAATTATCAAATAACCTGTCGCCCGAATTTTTACTGCCCGCAATATGTAAAGCGCCACTTTTCAAAACATCCTGTTTCGAAACAGCAGATTGGTCTGAGTAAATTGAATCCGTTAGCGCGATAATAAATGCGGGAAAATAATCAGCCTCAAAAGTGAAGCTTTTTTTAGCATCTGTAGTTTCAATTTCGATTACAAACAATCCCCTGTTTGGCGGACTTACAATTAGGGTGTCGCCCACGCGATACGTAGATCGGGCAGGGGAATTTATTTGTGTAATGGCAGTGGTATTGCCTTTTATGATCAACTGGTTTTGTATACCGATGTAAATTGTCTTTGAGCCTTTTGCCCAGCGATTGGTTATCGTAATATTTTGTGCCACACTCACGAGGTAGCTAAAGAGAAGTGAAATAAAAAATAGCCAGCGCATACTGTATATTTTTAGAGTATTCGCAATAAAATGGATTGCTGTAATAAATATACACATTAAGTTCCCCGGTAAAAAGCTAAGCCTGCTTAAAACGTTCACAAAATTTGGTGAGTAAGGCGGCAAAGAGCGCCACAAAGCCGTTGAATGGCCGACTAAATAACCTGCATCTGCCAGGCTTTTTGTTTCTTACCTATTCAGTGGGACTCAGGGGTCTCGTGGGAAAAAAAATCTGAAAATCGCATGTGTCATCGGGCCCCCAATATGGTATGGCTATTGCCACCGCTGCTATACTGCTTCATTCACAATTGCCAGCGCTATTCCATCATGGTATTTGCTGCCCACCGTTTGAATGATGGTGGCGGTAACCTGTTTGCTAGCAGCCAGTAATGTAATAAAGCGTTTCACGCCGGTTACATTAGAGTCATCGTTGTTTTCTTCAAGGATTTTGCCTTCGCGCACTACATTGTCTGCAATGATGAGCGTGCCCGGCCGGGAAAGTTGTAAAGACAGTTCAAAATATTCGGCATATGGTTCTTTATCGGCGTCAATAAATATAACGTCAAAGGGCCCTGCACCTTCTTTTTTCATTTTGGGTAATTCCTCCAGTGCATTGCCCACACGAATTTTAACCGCATTGTTTAGCCCCGCATTTGAAATATTGGCAAGGGCCACATCTGCATGGTGCTGGTCCAGCTCAAGTGAAGTCAATTCACCGCCTTCCTGTAATGCTCGTGCCAGCCAGATGGTGCTGTAGCCGCCCAGTGTGCCAATCTCTAATATTTTTTTGGGATGATTGAGTTTTGCCAGTATATGCAAAAACTTGCCCTGGTTCTCGGAAATGCTGATGAGCGGAAGGTCACCGTCTATAATAGCTTGTTTGGTTTGTTGTAATGCCTCGTCTTCTTTCACAAACAGATTATTGATAAACTGGTCTACTGCGCCAAAAATATTTGTATCCATATTGATTATTTCCTTTTTTTCCTGTACTGCTTTTCGAGGTTAATGATCTCCACCTTCCTGAATTCAACGGGGTGACTTTCGCTTTGCAGCGAAATATAACCGCTCTTCAGCAGATGCCCGTCTTTCTTTACCGCAGGGTCATAATTGTTCACTGCTCCACCGCCAATCTGTGGTTTTTGATAAACCAGCACGGTATCTCCGTTTACTATTTGTTGTATTACCGAATCGCCCAATACCAGCACTTCGGCTCTTACCCATTCTTCATTGCGGAAAGTTTTTGATTTGGAGTTGATACAATGTGGCGTAAATAGTTTCCCATCCATTACTACATTGGTGCCCGGCGTGCAAAGATTGCAGGTTGTTCTTTCGCCGGTTGAATCGCCGCCCAGTAACTGATCTTCAATTGAAATAGGAAAATCCTGGTCTTTAAGCATGGTGGATGGCGGCTGGCAGTGCAGCATAATGCCACTGTTTTTATACGCCCATCCAGGTCCGCCTTCAACTTGTTTGCCTACAAAACGATATTCCACCGCAAGCAAATAATACGAATAAGGTGTTTTGTAAAAGATGTGGCCAAACTGGTTGTTGAATGCAGTATACTGGTCGTAAGACACTACCATTTTCCCGTCTTCCACGCGGAATGTGTTGCCGTAATTGTCATTTAATTCATGCCCGCTTATCTTAACAGTCCAGCCTTTTAGATTTTTGCCGTTAAAGAGCTGCTTCCATTTTCTTTTGTCCTGCGCAAAAGAAGTAACGGTGGAAAGCGTAAAAAGCAATACCAGTAAATTTTTCATAAGTGCAAGATAATAAAAAGGGAGATCACTAAGCCTGCTGAATAAGTACCTGGCAGCTGAAGCATGACCCTGTATAACCGGGAATGAATAAAAAAAACTCCGTGCCTCCATATCACTGTGCCACAGTGTTTCAAAAGGCAGGATATACTAAAAAGGGAGTTGTAAAGCAGATTAACCTTATGCTTTTTTCAGGAATAATTTATCTGCCGGAACAAGCTGCTTCGCCATGCCGGGCCCTTTATAAAATACATCAAGCCAGTAACCACCTGCTGCATTAAAAAACTCCACTTTAATTTTCTGCCGGCCCGCTTCTAATGTAATATTGCCTGCCTCTTCCGTTACGCCGTGATCGCCATCATTGTTTACTACTGCTTTATCATTAATAAACAATTTGCTGCCGTCATCCGATTGAGTGGAAAAGCGGTATTCTCCGGGCTTATCAATTTGTATATAACCATCGTATACCAAACCAAAAGTTGAATTTCCTTTTTCCTGCAAAGGCGCGATTGTTTTTTCGTCAACGGAAAATTCATAGCTGTTCCATTTTTTTGCAGGAGTAAGTTTTCCAAAAGCAGGCAGTTGCTTCCAGCCACTGCCTTTGAAATAAGAAACCGTTAGTCCGTTATCTGTACCAGACTTTACCATTCTGAAATAGGCGGCTGTCACCCCGCTTTCATTCCCTTTGTTGTCGAATGCTTTTGCCTGCACCACCGTAGTGCTGTCAATGCTGAACGGTTCTTTGTATACGGGTGAATTGCTATCAGGAAGGTCGCCGTTTAAGGTATAATGTATCACGCTGTTATCAGTCATCGCGTTCATCTTAACCGTGGCGGGTTCGTTAATGTATAAGCCACCGGCCTGCTGGTATAAATTTCTTTTGGGAAATATAGTCGGAGCGGCGACCACTTCTTTTCCTTTCCATAAATTAGCCGGTTCCTCAAAACCTTCAAAGGCGGGTTTAATGGGGCGGCCGATCCAGGCATAGGGCTGGGTAAGGTTAAAAGCGAAAGCGATCGTAGCGGCAAGATCATAGGTATATACCTGCTGCTCAATTTTATAGCCTTTCTTAATATCTTTTCCATGCAGTAGCATCGCAATTTCACCTTCTTCGGGTGTAGGCCCGCCGTGGCCTTTACCAATACCGCCATGGTCGGCGGTAACAATAACCAATGTGCTTTCTTCAATGCCGGTTTCTTTAATGCTTTTTAAAACCTCACCTATTAATGAATCGGCCTTTGCCACTGCTGCATAATATTGCGGTGTGCCATGTCCGTCGTGGTGTCCTGCATGATCAACATGATCAAAATGTACAAACCCAAAAGTGGGTTTTTTAGTTTTGATATAGTTAATGAAATCCGCCGCTGTTGAATCTTCCGTTGAAAAATGTTTATCGTAGTTCACTGCTTTTTTTTCAAATAGCCGGCCAAAGCCGCCCCAGTGGTAAACCGCACCGATCTCTGCGTCCGGTTTTTGCTCCCGCAAAACCCCGAAAATAGAAGGAAATATACCTTCTTCGCCCGCTACTATTGGGGGAAGCGTATGATCATCTCTTTCCCAGTCGTTATTGATAATGCCATGTTGTTCGGGGCCGGCGCCCATGATCATGGAAGCCCAGTTTTGACTGCTGGCGGTAGTTAATACAGTGCGGACGTTCCATTTTATAGCGCCTCCGGCAATCATACTGTCCATTACCGGTGTAGTGGCATTGCGTATGCCATCCGGACTCATGCCATCCACTCCAATTACAATAACGTGCTCAATCCCCTGCGGGTAGTTTTCTGTTTTCTGTGTCTGGCAGGCAACTAAAAAATAAACGGCAAATACATAAAGCAGGTTTTCCTTTCTCATAAAATGATTTTAAGATGAATATAGTGCGGGGTTTAATGCAGGTTATGCAAAAATGCTTTCGGTATATGATCAAATAGTTAACAAAGGCTAATCAAAACGTTAAGTAATATTAAAGATAGGAAAAGAATTTAAATAGACGGTATCATTATTTTTCTTTGACAGACGGAGAAATATTTCCTGGAGCTTCCTGCTGCAACCGGTGTATGTTGAGGATGGTAACGGCAGGAATGAACCGTTGTTTGTCTTCAGGTTGCCGGTAAATTTTAATTACTGTTTCCATGCCTTCCACCACCTCGCCGAAAGCAGCGTAACCCTCTCCATCCGCATTATTCGCGCCGCCGTAGTCAAAGCCCGGTTCATCTTCCACACAAATGAAAAATTCCGATGTGGCAGTTCCCGGTTCGTTTCTTGCCATTGAAATGACTCCCCTTGTATGAAGTATTCCGGTTTGATTGGTAGCCTCATGCGGTACAGGATTGAATTTGCTTTTCAAATCGGGATTGGATTGCCACACACCTCCCTGTATCAGGTGCGAATGAAGCGCTCCGGTTACCTGGTTGTCGTTGCGCAACACACGGTAAAATGAACAATTTTCATAGTAGCCTGAATCAATATTCCGGAGAAATGCCGACACGGTAGCCGGCGCTTTTTGCGGATACAATGCCACTGCTATATTGCCAAACTTTGTTTCAATTACCACCACAGGGTTATTGTACTTTTTTTGAGGAGCGCAACCGGCAATTCCTCCGCATACTATTGTTGCAGCTATCCAGTAATAAACAAAGCATGTTTTTTTCAAACGGGAACGTCTGTTCTTCATATCAACAAATGTATCGTGTTAAATTGTTGATTCATAGAATCAATAACTAAAGTTCAATACGTAATTATATATATTTACG
>CAMPJQ010000092.1 GCA_946886925.1 uncultured Terrimonas sp. | reverse complement strand
GCGACATATAATGTGTAATACTGTCGCCTGAATTTGCAATATTTTTAAATGCGGCATAGCTGTCTGCCAGACCTATGCCGTATTTTTTTGCCAGGGCTTTAATCTGCAGGGCATGTTTTTCCAGTGCGTTACCCGGTTCAAGGATGTGAACACTTGTATCGGGCGATGGCGTTAACAGTATGATCTTTATATTTTTTTCCAATGCCTGGCTGATCATTGCTTCCCACGATGCTTTCGCTTTATCCAAACCGATGCCGCGGTCATTCAATGCATAATCTATAAATAGTACATCCGGCTTGTGGATCAGTACATCTGTTGCAAATCTTTTTGCACCACTTTCGGAATTTTCTCCGCCAATGGATGTATTGATAATATTGATAACTGCATATGGATAAGCGGACTTGAGCACCTTCAGCGCCTGGTAGGGATAGGCTTCCAGTGTATTAACAACAGGTGTTTTAAAGTATCCGGCCGGAACGGAGTGCCCGTGAAATACAAGATTAATGGTACGGTTATTCGGCCATTCTTTTTTGAGTGCTGTTTTTACATCATCTAAGTAATTGGCAGGATCTGCAATTTCTTTTTCAACCGGCTGGTAAGAGCTGAGAAAGAAGAAGGATAAAAGCAAATAAAGATTTTTCATTGTGTTATAGTTATTTTATTTAACCGTTGAACGGGCACTTAGCTTTGAATTTAATATTTGAATTTTATCCACCGCGGCGGACAAGTTTGTTCTTGTCTTTTGTTATTTGATCATTTATATTCCTCGGGATTTCGGATTCCTGCTTCGGGTTTAACTTTAATCCCATTTACTTCGCATATTCTTTATACACTGGTATTGGCTGTGTATAAAAATATGCCTTATCTTAGAACTTGCTTACATTTAGTTTTACAGATTTGCATAAGCCGGGAAGTTGTCATGAAAACGGGGGGGATGAGCCGATTGCGATGCCCGACTGGCCGAACAGGCAGGGTATGATGATGCCATGAAACATGTTGCCGGTGCCTTGAAATGAATTTTTTTAAAAATGAAATCCATACTTCAACTATCCTTTTGGGGACTCATCTTTTCTTTTTCGACGAATGCACATGCAGAACAAGCGTCAGTGGCTGAAAGAGACACTTCAGCAATACACACCATCATCGTGGTATTTGATGGTTTGCGCCCGGATTATATTAAACCGGAATGGATGCCTCATTTGTATGCATTCAGAAAAAAGGCGGCCTATGGTAAAGATAATCACAGTGTATTCCCCACCGTTACAAGAGTAAATGCCGCTTCATATGCTACAGGTTCTTACCCGGCAGCACATGGTTTAATGGGCAATGCCATATATCTGCCGGCAGTAAATGCCCAAAAAAGTTTAAGTACGGGAAATGCCGGTAATCTCAGGCATATTATGGATACTACTTCCGGAAAATTGCTTACTGCTCCCTCTCTTGGGGAGGTGCTCAGAGCCCAGGGTGAAAAGATGTTCGTATACAGTTCCGGAACAACAGGGCAGGCATTCCTGCAAAATCATACGGTTAACGGCGCTGTAATCAATCCCGATCTGGTACTCCCGGAATCTTTTAAGTCCGAACTTACTGCTTCGGTAGGATCGCCACCTGCAGATGCTACACCCAATACGGCGCGGCATCAATGGATTACAGATGCCTTATGCAGGTATACACTGGTTGCCGGCGGGCCGTTAGTAAGTGCTATTTGGTTCAGCGACCCCGATGGCACGGCGCATGAACATGGCATTGGCGTACCCATTACGATACAAGCATTAAAAGCGGTAGACGCCCAGTTTGGCAGAATATTAGATACGATCCGCGCAAGGGGATTGGAACCTGTTTTTAATATCATTGTTACAGCCGATCATGGTTTTGTTACTCACACTGGAAAACAGGGGTTTACTGATTTTTTAATACAAAAAGGACTCAAAAAGAGTAAAGATTCCGATGATATCATATTAGCCGATGGCGCCATTTATGTAAAAAAGCATAACCCGGTGATGATTCAAAAAATTGTTACAGCATTGCAGGAACAGGAATGGGTAGGCGCTATTTTTACAAAAGCTGCCAAACCCGGGTCAACGAAAGGCGCAATAAAAGGCACCCTGGCTTTTGAATCCATTCACTGGGGTCATCCTCAACGGGCCGCTGATATTTTGGTTACCGAAAACTGGAACAACAATAAGAACAGTTTGGGATATGCGGGAACAGATTTTGCCGGAGGCGTGGCAGGGCATGGCGGTTCAAGTCCCTGGGAAATTCATATACCTTTAATTGCATACGGACCATCCTTTAAGCCTGCTTTTGAAAGTAATTTGCCAACTTCCAATATAGACATCGTACCCACTATCCTGTATATCCTTCATATAGCTGCTCCCGCACAAATGCAGGGCAGGATAATGTATGAATTGCTTCAGCACAACAATATAAAACCAATGACGCCCAAAAAAGAAACCATATTTGCGGAAACGAAATTGAAACGGGTAAAATATAAGTTAATGCTGGAAAGAACAATTCTGGGTAAATACAGCTATATCAATTATGTTAGCGTAATAAGAGCGCATCAGTAAAAAAATAACCAATTGGTTGTACCATAACAATAATACTAAATCAAACTACGCATGAAACGAAGCAATGTGAAATTCTTTTGCAGCATTGTGGTTGCAATATTTTGTTTAACCAATGCTGCAGCGCAGCAACAAAAATATACTCCGCCAGCCCTCAGTGATTCCAGTTCCTGGTCAATTATTATGCTGCCAGATCCGCAATCCTACCAGAAGTTTGAGCGTAACCAGCCACTATTTGAATTAATGACAGCGTGGATAAGCGAAAATATTGACCGGCTGAACATACAATTGGTGATGTGTACCGGTGATCTTGTAGAACAAAACGAAATGATAAACCCCGATGGTAAAACGGTTAACCAGCCCAGCAGAAAGCAGTGGGCCTCTGTGTCCCGTGCATTCAACAGGTTGGATGGAAAAGTACCTTATGTGCTTGCGGCGGGTAATCACGATTATGGTTATAGCAATATCAGCGTGAGGCGTTCTAATTATAATACCTATTTCCCGGTTGACAAGAATTTTAAAACGCAAAAATTGATCCGCGAAGCCGGGCTCAATGCGGAGGGAATACCCACTATGGAAAATGCCGCTTTTGAATTCACCTCTCCGCAAGGCAGGAAGTTTTTATTGCTCACGCTTGAATTTGCTCCCCGGGATACCATCATTGCGTGGGCTAAAAAAGTAACGGCACAGGAGCAATATAAAAATCATACCGGTATCATTCTTACGCATTCTTATCTTAATTCCGCTAACCAGCATATTGAAAAGGAAAATTATCCTGTAACGGATGGTAATTACGGAGCTGCCATCTGGAAAAAGCTAGTACAGCCTTCTTCCAATATTCAGTTGGTATTTTCGGGACATATAGGGGAACCCGATAACGCCAAAGGACATGTGGGATTCAGGACAGATAAAAACGCGGCCGGAAAAAAGGTAAACCAGATGGTATTTAATGCGCAGGCGATGGGCGGCGGCTGGTATGGAAATGGTGGAGACGGCTGGCTGCGGATCCTCGAATTTTTGCCTGATGGCAAAACGGTTAAAGTAAAAACATTCTCTCCCTTTTTTGCCATATCGCCCACTACCCAACAGTTTGCCTGGCGTACGGAGCCCTATGATGAATTTGAGTTCCAGATGGATAAATAGGTGCAGCGTTGCAGGTGCAGGTTTCAGGGTTCCGATATTCACGTTTTGACGTTTTACCTCTCACTTTTCACTTCGTGAAACGATAAATGGTGAAACGGGAGACCATTGCGCTCTTACCACTCACTTTTCACGCTGTGGATAAATGCGTCCATTGCACATTGGCCAATATGATGATTTCTTTTCCTTCGTATCTTTGCGCCATGCTAAAAGATAAAATAAAGCGACTCGCATCACAATACGGTCCGGATTTAATTAAGATACGCCATCATTTACATGCCAATCCCGAATTGAGCTATAAAGAATTTGAGACATCAAAATTAGTGCAACAGCAATTGGATGTTTTGGGCATTCCTTACACCATAAAAGCAACTACCGGCGTAATTGGTTTACTGAAAGGAAAGAACCCGGATAAAAGAGTCATTGCTCTCAGGGCAGATATGGATGCCCTTCCTATAGCAGAAGAAAATGATGTTCCCTATAAATCAAAGAATGACGGCATCATGCATGCCTGCGGGCACGATGTACATACTACCTGCCTGTTGGGCGCCGCACGCATATTGAATGAATTAAAAGAAGAATGGGAGGGAACCATTAAGCTCATTTTCCAGCCGGGTGAAGAAAAGAATCCGGGCGGCGCCAGTCTTTTGATTAAGGAAGGTGCACTGGAAAACCCCCGTCCATCCGCTATTTTAGGATTGCACGTTCATCCCCAGCTTGAAATTGGAAAGTTTCGTTTCAGGGGCGGAAAGATCATGGCCAGCGCCGATGAAATTTACATTACCATAAAAAGCAAAGGAGGTCATGCTGCCGCACCGCAGGAAACCGCGGATACGATACTGATCGCTTCACAACTAATCGTTGCCTTACAGCAAATCGTTAGCCGCAACCGCAATCCCTTTTCTCCTTCGGTATTATCCATTACTTCTTTTCATGGCGGGTATACCACCAACGTAATACCCAGCGAAGTAAAGCTGATGGGAACTTTCAGGGCGATGGATGAAGCATGGCGCTTTAAAGCGCATGACCTTATACGTAAGTTATCTACCGAACTGGTACATAGCATGGGAGCCGAAATTGACCTGCTCATTGATGTGGGATATCCTACGGTTTATAACAATGAACAGCTTAATAGTATAACTGAAGCCTCTGCCGCTGCATATGCAGGAGCCGAAAATGTGGAAGAATCGGAACTGCGCATGGGCGCCGAAGATTTTGGTTATTACTCGCAGGTGATACCCGGGTGTTTTTATCGTTTGGGAGCGGGCAACATCTCAAAAGGAATTACTTCAGGCGTGCATACACCCACATTTAATATTGATGAAGATGCGATACCACTGGGAGCCGGAATGATGGCCTGGCTGGGCGCTACGGTGGATATGGAGATTTAATATTTGTTATTTATCGTTTGTGGTTTACATCATCGGATTTAGAGCTTATGGCTCCGGATCCGCCACAGCGGACAGGGTTGAAAATTGAATTTTTATTTGGTTCTTATTATTTGTTTCTTGGTGCTTTGCATTCAGATGCGATCTGTCCCTCCTTCATCGGGTGCCGGCCTGATACCTCACACCTTTCATTCCTGTTCTTTAGCCAGGTACCACCTCAGCAGCCTTATGCTCAGCAATACATTAACGGCTATGCTTAAGCTAAAGAGCAGCGAAAAAACGCCTGCACCACGAATGGCGGCAACCAGGTCTATACCTTCTGGCTTAAAGGGAAGCTGAACCTGCTTTACTACTTCTGCTGCATTTTGAATGATCACCACAGCATTGCCGATATTAAGTATGGCGAAAAACAAAGCCATGAAGCCGATAAATCTTATGCCTGTAGGGGTTTGCTGATTTAAAGGAACGTCGGGGTGTATAATACTTTTGCGCAGTTGTAATGCGGCATAACTGTGCAATACAATAGACCCCGTCAGTACGATGGATACCAGCAGGATGGAAGCATTGGGTGTCATCAGCATGCTTAGCAAACCGCCAAGCACAAGTATCCCTCCAATGATAAGGTTGATCCATGACAATACATTTGATATTTTTAAAGCTGTTTTCATGTTGGTGTTAAAGTGATGTTTGATCTATGTCCTTTAATTGAATGGCTAATTCTTCTAATTGTTTTTCATCAATAACGGATGGGGCATCCAGCATCACATCTCTTCCGCTGTTGTTTTTTGGGAAAGCGATAAAATCGCGGATGCTTTCGCTGCCCCCCAGAATGGCACAAAGGCGGTCAAATCCAAACGCGATACCACCATGCGGCGGAGCACCATACTCGAATGCGCCCAATAAAAATCCGAATTTATGCAGGGCCTCTTCTTTACTCATACCGAGGGCGGAAAACATTTTCTCCTGTAATCCCCTTTGAAAGATCCTGATGGATCCGCCACCAATTTCATTGCCGTTCAAAACCATATCGTATGCATTGGCTTTGATATTGGCATAAGGATGTTCAAGGTATTTTGCGGCATCTTCAATGGCAGGAGAGTGATTGATCATAACGTCAATATCGGAAGGCCGGGGAGAGGTAAACGGATGATGCCGCGCTACCCAGCGGTTGTCATCGGCTGCATATTCAAATAACGGGAAATCAAGCACCCACAACAGTTTAAATTCATTGTCTTTTCTAAAGCCAAGGCGTTTACCCATTTCCAGCCTCAGCTCACTGATGGCTTTGCGGGTGCGTTCTTCGGCTCCGGCAAGAATTAAAACCAGGTCGCCCGCATTGGCCCCGGCCGCTGTGGCAATTGATTTTAATTGCTCCCCGGTATAAAATTTATCTATGCTGCTCTTGAAGCTTCCATCTGCATTGCATTTTATAAATGCCAGCCCTTTCATGCCAATCTGCGGGCGTTTAACCCATTCCGTTAGCTCATCAGTTTGTTTCCGGGAATATTCACTGCAACCCGGAACGGCAATAGCTACAAGTGTTTCGGCCTCGTCGAATACTTTAAAGCCACCGTCGCCGATGGGCGTTTGGGGAATGGTTTGCTGCCTGCTGAGGTATACATGCGGCGGCACTTTCAAATTGGCCACCTGCATTCCAAAACGGGTATCGGGTTTATCGTTACCGTAATCCCACATAGCATCTTCCCAACTCATTCTTTCCACCGGTTCCGTATAGTCAATGTCTTTTACGTCTTTAAATATTCGTTTAATCAGTTCTTCAAACATGTTTAGTATATCTTCCTGCTCCACGAAGCTCATCTCGCAATCAATTTGTGTAAACTCCGGCTGCCGGTCTGCCCGCAGGTCCTCATCCCTGAAACATTTCACCACCTGGTAATACCGGTCGTAACCGCTTACCATCAGCAACTGTTTAAAGGTTTGCGGACTTTGCGGAAGGGCGTAAAACTGCCCGGCATTCATGCGCGAAGGCACTACAAAATCCCTTGCTCCTTCAGGCGTTGATTTGATGAGGAAAGGGGTTTCAATATCCATAAAGCTCTTCTCGTGCAGGTAGTTCCTGGCAGAACGGCTTACCGCATAACGCAGTTCGAGATTGCGTTTAATCGCATTACGGCGCAGGTCTAAATACCTGTATTTCATGCGAAGATCATCGCCACCATCGGTATCATCCTGTATGGTAAAAGGCGGAGTAGCCGATTGGTTAAGCACCGCAAATGACTGTATATTGATCTCAATTTCACCCGTAGAAAGATGGGGATTTTTATTGCTGCGTTCCACCACAACACCTTCTGCCTGCACAACAAATTCCCGGCCCAGAGGATGTTCTTCGAGTTGCAGGTTCAGTTCTTCGCCAAATAACAATTGCGTAATACCATAGCGGTCGCGCAGGTCAACAAAGGTAATAGCGCCGAACTTTCGGATGGTTTGTACCCAGCCGGCAAGTGTTACTGTTTTTCCGGTATCCTGTATGTTTAATGCCCCGCATGTGTGTGTCCTGTACATCCCTGTGTTTTTAAGGACTGCAAAGGTAAATCATTTAAGCAGGATAGCGGGATTTGTAGTTGTGAATTGCAGTATTTGTAGTTTATGATTTGTAGTTTACCGTTGCGCGTTTCGGATTTCGGATTTCCGTCTTCGGATTTGTGCCTTTTATTTGTCTTTTGTAATTTGTTTCTTATAATTTGTATCTTTTACAACTTTTCCTCCCTCACCAGTTCATCCGCTTTTAATATCATTTGCTTTCTAACGCTTTTTTTGTGTCCTAAAAAAAGATAATAGTAAGCCAGTACGCACAAGCCCATACCAAATGGGATGAGCGCCAGGTGTCGGGCGCCCCAGGTACCTTCATCCCAGCCATAAAATTCTCCTGTCATCCACAGGCAGTTTGCCGTTATCCATAACACCACTGCCAGGTTATGTAAAAGTTCGGCAATGAGTTTTCGCGTTTGCCATGTAATGGTGATGGCTACCGTAAGTGTGGGTACGATCATGGTCATGCCCATGATGTGGAAATCCAAAGCCCAGCAAATGTCTTTAAGCAACCATAGTAAAATATGCAGGTTTTCTATGCGCCGGAAACGGGCGGGAATGCTGTACACTTCGTTGTTGTCGTTCATGCAATTAAAATAAAAAATAAGTATTTTGCTTCCCGGAGGAGTTTAAGCTTTCAAAAATAAATTTTTATTCAATACTTTTAAGTACAGCGGGTGC
>CAMPJQ010000091.1 GCA_946886925.1 uncultured Terrimonas sp. | reverse complement strand
ACTAATTTTTCCAGTCCGCCTTCATCGCCTATTTCAAGCAACAGGGGCATCAGCACATTACTAATGGCCTGCGATGCCGTTCGTGCAAACCCTGACGGTATATTTGGCACGCAATAATGAATAACGCCGTGCTTGATAAATACAGGACTTTCATGTGAAGTGATCTCCGAGGTTTCAAAACAGCCCCCGCGGTCAATACAAACATCAAGGATTACACTGCCCGGCCGCATAATAGATACCATCTCTTCTGTTGCCACTATCGGTGTGCGTCCGCCAAAAGAAGACAGAGCGCCCACCGCCACATCGCAGGTTTTTAATTGCTTGGCTAAAATTTTAGGCTCTATTACAGAGGTCCACATTCGTACCCCTATATTACCCTGCATGCGTTTGAGCTTATAAATATTATTGTCGAATACCTTTACGCTGCTGCCCATAGCCAGTGCAGTTCTTGCTGCATATTCACCCACAATGCCTGCACCAATAATTACCACTTTAGTAGGCGGAATACCAGAAATGCCGCCCAGCAGCATTCCTTTGCCACTATTGGCATTGCTTAAATAATTACCCGCCAGCAGCATTACTGCACTCCCCGCAATTTCACTCATGCTGCGCACAATAGGATTGTGGCCCGAATCGTCTTTAAAATTCTCAAATGACAAAGCGGTAATCCGCTTTTCCATCATGCGCTGTAATATTTCCGTTTTCATTACGGGCAGATGAATGGGCGATATTATCGTTTGATTATGCCTTAACAAAAGCACTTCCTCTTCATTCACCGGCGCCGATTTCATGATCAAATCGCATTGAAACACCTCCTTCTTATCGTATGCAATTTTAGCGCCTGCATCACTGTAATCCTTTTCAGAAAAATGTGCGCCTTCACCTGCACGATGCTCTACAACAACCCGGTGGCCGTTGTTGGTTAGTACACTAATGGCATCAGGTGTTAATGCAATCCTGTTTTCCTGGAAAGAGTTTTCTTTTGGAATTCCAATCAGCAATTGTGCTTCACGTGGCTTAATATCTAATGTTTCTTCTAATGTTTCGTAATTAAACGATGTACCTACAAATGGCTTTTCTGCCGGCATAAGCTGGATAGGTTTGAGCGAACAATTTACTAAAAATTTACCTGTGAAAATCAATTTTTAGCAACCGCGTATTGTTATTAACAGGATGCATGTATATATCTACCCTGCTTTCGGGCAAAAGTGAAGGTGTTTTTTGCGGCCATTCCACAAAACAAATATTACCGGAATACAAACAATCTTCTATACCGGCATTAATCGCCTCTTCTTCATCCTTTAACCGGTACAGATCAATGTGAAAAATATGTTTAAGTAAGTTCCCTTCGGTATAGCTGTATTCATTTATCAATGAAAAGGTAGGACTGCTTACATGATCAGTTACTCCTTTGGCGGCACACAATGCCTTAATAAAAGTAGTTTTTCCCACTCCCATTTCTCCATGAAACGCAAAAACCCTGCCTTGTATATTTTCCCAAAAATACCGGGCATATTGCTGTATATTTTCTAAAGAAACTGCTATCTCCATAATAATTAGATGTATGTGAAAAAGGGTTGCAGGTTACAAGGTTCAAGTTGCAGGGGAGATGACTCCATACCTGAAACCAGTCACCTGAAACCTGAATCCTTCCTGCCTCCCTGTTGCAAAGATATTTGCTGTTTTAAGACTTTACTGATACATAGTTGCAAAGATATTTGCGATTGCATTAATACATCGTTATGCTGGTTGGTAATTTTGCGGTATGGAAAACATAAGATGGAAAGTAGAAGGAATGGATTGTTCCAATTGCGCACTTACCATTCGCAGGTACCTGGAAAAAGAAGATGCCCGAAACATCAGCGTTAATTTTGTGGATGGTGACGTGGCATTCGATTTAAATGGCAACAGTTCTGCACAACAGATACAAAAAGGCATTGATGCACTGGGGTATAAGGTAACCGGAATATTGGAAGCAGATAAAGCGGTAGCTCCGGTAAAAAAAATGAATATTCATTTGAAGTACACGCTCATTTGCCTGCCTTTTACATTGGTATTGCTTTTGCACATGGTGCATGATTGGATAGGCTGGTACTGGCTGATGAATCCCTGGGTACAGCTTGCACTTTGTGTTCCGGTATATATCGCTGGAATGTTATATTTTGGAAGGAGCGCTGTTAAAAGCCTGCGCAATGGCATTCCCAACATGAATGTTTTAATTGCCCTGGGCGCCACCGCGGCTTTTGCTTACAGTTTTACAGGGACCCTGCTAAACCTGGGCGAAGATTATCTTTTTTACGAAACTGCCGCCACCATCATTACCCTCGTTTTTTTTGGCAATTACCTGGAAAGTGCATCTGTTCAATCTACGCAAAAAGCCTTACAGGGTTTGGCAAAATCACAAAAAACAGTAGCCAATATGATTGCTTTTGATGAGCATCATCAGGAAGTAATTATGCCTGTTGACAATAAAGATCTTCGCTCCGGAGACCTGGTGCTGATCAAAAACGGGGAACTTGTGCCGGCAGACTGCAAAATTTTGTGGGGTGATGCCAGTGTGAATGAATCTATTATTACCGGCGAAAGCCTGCCCCGGGAAAAACATGCAAAGGATATGCTTATCGGAGGCAGCTTGCTGGTAGATGGAACAGTAAAAGCACAGGTTACCGCAGCAGCCGGTGATTCGGCGCTTGCGAACATTGTAAACTTAGTAAAACAGGCGCAGGGTGAAAAACCACCGGTACAACAAATGGCCGACAGGATCAGCGCCATTTTTGTACCCGCTGTAATCGTTATTGCAGTACTTACTTTTATTATTAACTATTTTGTATTGCAGGATTTCACTTCTTCATTAATGCGCAGCATTGCTGTGCTGGTTATTTCGTGCCCCTGCGCATTAGGGTTGGCAACTCCCGCCGCCATTGCCGTAGGATTGGGTCGTGCCGCACGTAATGGTGTGCTTTTCCGCAATGCCAAAAGTCTTGAACTTTTTAAAGATATCCGGCAGGTGGTGTTTGATAAAACCGGAACACTCACTACAGGTGAATTAACAATTGATCAGTTCCAAACAACGAATAATATCGTCTCTGAAGACGCACTAAAAAAAATAACATACTCACTCGAAAAATATTCCAATCACCCCATTGCAAAAAGCATTGCCACCGCATGGAAGACCAAAAATGAGATACGATGGGCCAAAATAGAGGAAATAAAAGGTTTGGGCATAAAAGCAACCAGCAAGGAGGGAGATGAATATTGGGCCGGTTCTTACAAAACGGCAGCAGCACTTACTGCCAATAATACACATAATGTATATATCATAAAAAACAATGAGCTGATCGGATGGATAGATGTAAAGGATGATATTCGGCCCGAAGCTAAAAAAGTGGTGAATTACCTGCGCAGCAAAGGCATTATTACATATCTTTTAAGCGGCGACAGTACGGCCAAAAGCGAACAACTGGCTGCACAACTTGGCATAGACAAAGTAATAGCAGAACAAACACCCGAACAAAAATTAGCCGTAATTGAATCACTTACACTGGAAGCTCCTACAGCAATGATAGGCGACGGCATTAACGACGCACCGGCGCTGGCCAAAGCAACAATCGGAATTTCATTAAGCGATGCATCCCAAATTGCCATTCAAACAGCCGATGTAGTGCTCATGAATCATGGTCTGAAAAATCTCCCTTTGTCACTGGGATTAGGCAAGCACACATTCATTACCATAAGGCAAAACCTGTTCTGGGCATTTTGTTATAATATCGTGGCTATTCCCATAGCCGCGCTGGGTTTTCTTAATCCCATGTTCGGCGCACTGGCTATGGGGCTCAGCGACGTGGTGCTCGGCATCAACTCAGGAAGATTGTTTGTGAAGAAGGTAACATGAAAATGTGGAAATGCGATAATTTGAAAATGGGGTAATGAGGTGTCAGGTACTAACGATGGGATACTCCTTCTTCACCTCTCACTTTTCTCTTTTTGGTTTATGGTTTTAAGTTTTTTGTTATCGTTATTCCTTCGGATTTAAAGCTAATGGTTTCGGACTTGAATTTTATGCTCCACGGCGGACAGTCCTGCCTGCCGGCTGGCAAGTTTGGCTCTGTGTTTTGGTTTCTTGCTGCCTGGCAACTGTATTTCCTTCGGATTTCGGATTCTTAGCTTCAAATTTAATATTTGAACCCGCCCCGGCGAACAGGTTTGGCTTTCATTTGGCTTCTTGGTGCTTTTACTGATATTTGCCTTTTGCAATTTCATTTTTTTGACGGATATCCATTCCATATTACAATCCAACTGGGGCTATACTTCGTTTCGGCCAATGCAGGAAGATATTATACAATCTGTATTGAACGGAAAGGATACCTTAGCCATTATGCCTACAGGCGGAGGCAAATCCATATGCTTCCAGGTGCCGGGACTGGCTTCAAAAGGCATTTGCCTGGTAATAACGCCATTAATAGCATTAATGAAAGACCAGGTACAAAACTTAAAGGCAAAGGGTATACTGGCGCTTAATATTCACTCAGGAATGCCGTTTGCCGATGTAAAAAAAACACTGGATAATGCCCTGTACGGCAACTATAAGTTTCTGTATGTATCACCCGAACGACTGGAAACAGATCTTTTTAAAGAATATTTACCTTCTTTATCTCTTAACCTGATAGCGGTAGATGAAGCACATTGCATTTCGCAATGGGGCTACGATTTTCGCCCCGCCTACCTTACTATCGCCTCCATTCGTGAACAAAAACCGGGGGTACCTGTACTGGCCCTCACCGCTTCGGCCACCAAACCGGTGCAGGAAGACATTTGCGATAAATTACAATTCAAGGAAAAGCAATTGTTTCAGTTGTCTTATGAACGCCCTAATCTTTCGTACAGTGTATTTAATGTAGACGTTAAGTTCAATAAATTATTGCAAATAATTGAGAAGGTACCCGGTTGTGGAATTGTATACTGCCGCAGCCGGAAGCGTACCAAAGAAATAGCAGATTTGCTTCGGCTCCGCCATATCAGCGCCGATTATTATCATGCCGGTTTATCGCATGAGGAAAGAAATGAAAAACAGGAAAACTGGCTGAAAAATGAAACCCGCATTATGGTTTGTACCAATGCTTTTGGGATGGGCATAGATAAGCCGGATGTAAGAACAGTAGTGCATGCAGATATACCGGATTGCCTGGAAAATTATTACCAGGAAGCCGGTCGCGCAGGACGTGATGGCCATAAATCGTATGCTGTGTTATTATACAGGACCCAGGATATTGATGATCTTCAAAAGCACCCGAACATTCGCTTCCCTTCATTTGAACAGATCAGGAACGTATACCAGTGCATTGTAAATTATCTCCAGCTCCCTGCGGGTTCGGGTGAGGATATGTTTTTTGATTTTGATATGGATGAATTTACCAGGCTTTTTAAACTGGATACTGTATCCACTACCTATGCAATAAAAGCATTGGAGCAGGAAGGCATTATTGAATACAATGAACAGTTATTTGTACCTTCTACAGTAGTTTTTTGCTGCGGAAAGGAAACCTTACAAGAGATTGAAAAAGAAAGTCCTGCTGTAGCGCCCTGCATTAAATTCCTTTTGCGCTCGTATGGCGGTATTTTTGATGTTCCTGTACCTGTAAGTGAAAAACAAATAGGTCAAAGCTTAAAAAAAGATCCAAGCGAAATAAAAAAGATACTGTTGAATCTTCAATCACGCGGTATTATTATCTATACGCCCCGGAAAGATAAACCTCAACTACGATTTTTGAGTAACAGGGTAATAACCGGTAATCTTACCATCAATATCCTTAACTATCAAAAAAGAAAAGCGGTACTGATAAAGCAAATAGAAGCCATTACCGGCTATGCAGGCAATACCAAAGATTGTCATGCACAAATCATAGCTAATTATTTTAATGATCATTCAGCTAAGCCATGCGGCATTTGTGACAATTGCATTGAAAAGAAAAAAACAATGCTTTCCAGTGAAGATTTTTCATTGTTGCAATCTGATATAACAAAAGCGCTTGGTCCGGGGCCTTTAACCATTAAGGAATTAATGCAACAATTGCGCATTACTGATGAAAAAAAAACCTGGAAGGTTATTGAACACTTACTGGCAGAAAACTACCTTGAAATGAGTGAAGCTGGGTATAGTGGGAAAATAGACATAAAAAAAAAGGGCCAGGATAAAAATCCAGCCCGTTTTTAAAATCCAATATCCTATGAAAAACCGAGTCAAAGATAGTGATGATAACGGTTCCAACAATACCCTTTTAGTGGTATTCACTTAATATTTTCTACTATTTACCTATGAGGCTACTATCAAAAATCTATTACACTTTTTACTTTTAGTAGTGAAGTTTTCTTAAAGTGCTCAGAACCAACTTGTTTTCTTTTTTGTACTTCGTCTGCCCCCCAATCCTAAAGCTCCCAATAAACTCCTGGTGATAATTGAAGCCGCCGTTCTTTGTACCTGCCTGGCCACCGGATTGTTTAAAACCCTTTCAATGGTTGAGGGTTCGGGTTTAGAAGAAGGCTTATTGGCAGCCTGCTGGGCCGACTTTCTTTCAGCTTCTTCTAATTTGCCGGATACGATTTCATAAGCGCTTTGATTATCTATGGTTTCTTCATATTTTTTTACCAGCTTGGATCGTGTTGTTAGTGCGCTTATTTCGGCATCAGTTAAAACATCCATTCTTGACCGGGGTGAAGTAAGCAAAGTATGCACCAAAGGCGTGGGAATTCCTTTTTCGTTGAGCATAGTTATTAAAGCCTCACCGATGCCCAGTTCGGTTATTAGTTCGTTTACCTGGTAATGGGTGGTTTCGGGATAATTTTCTGCGGCCTGCTTAATGGTTTTACGGTCGGCAGCAGTAAATGCCCTTAAAGCATGCTGCACTTTTAAACCCAACTGGCCTAACACAGATGCAGGTATATCCTGCGGGTTTTGCGTACAAAAGAAAATACCCACGCCTTTGGACCGGATAAGCTTGATCACCGTTTCTATTTGCTGCAGCAACGCATCCGTTGCTTCCTGGAATACCAGGTGGGCTTCATCAATAAACAATACCAGTTTAGGCTTATCAAGGTCACCGGCTTCAGGCAATATGGCATAAAGTTCAGCAAGGAGCTGCAGCATAAAGGTAGAAAACAGTTTGGGGCGGTTCTGCATATCCGTTACCCTCAGTATATTGATCATGCCGCCTCCGTCATCACTGATGCGCATCAGGTCATCCACTTCAAAAGAAGGCTCTCCAAAAAACACATCAGCGCCTTGTTGCTGCAGTTCTATTACTTTGCGCAAGATAGTGCCGGTGCTGGTAGTTGATATTTTCCCATACTCTTTTTCAATATCAGCTTTGCCTTCGTTGCTGATATACTGAAGCATTTTGGTAAAATCTTTCAGATCCACTAAGGGAATTTTCTGATCATCGCAATATTTAAAAATCATTGCCACCAGCCCCTGCTGGGTATCATTTAATCCCAGTATCTTTGAAATCAAAATAGGGCCGAATTCACTAACGGTAGCCCGCAGCCGAACACCTTTCTCGTCACTGAGGCTCATCAGTTCAACCGGAAAGGGTTTCGGAACGTATTCCAGCTTCATTTTGCCATATCTTTCTTTAATTTTATCGTTAAATGTACCGGGTTCGGCTATGCCGCTCAAATCTCCCTTAATATCCATCAGCAATACCGGTACGCTGGCATCACTTAGTCCTTCGGCGATTACCTGCAGGGTTTTGGTCTTTCCTGTTCCTGTAGCTCCTGCAATTAATCCATGCCGGTTCATTGTTTTTAACGATAAATGAACGGGAGCTTCGCTGAGCACTTCGCCGTTCAGTATGGCGGCGCCCAATGTAAAGCTTTCGCCTTTAAAACTATAGCCGGTATTAACGGTTTGTATAAAAGCTGTTTTATCTGGCATAAGCAACAATTTTCAGGAAAGTTAAAGGATTAGACGAATCCGAATAAATTTATTCTTACATATCTTCTTCCCGCTCCAGCATCAGTATAGCACTTTGCGGAACAATTAAATACTTTTCATTTTCGTACATGACTTCGGTTGCACCGCTTAATAAAAAAATGGCCAAATCACCTTCCCGTGCCTGAAGCGGAATATATTTAACCTGTTCTTCTTCGGGTTTCCAGGATTCGTTTTCAACAGGCATAGGAATGGCATAACCGGGACCATGCTTAATTATATAGCCCTGCTGTACTTTTTCTTTTTCCTGCACACCGGGTGGAAGGTACAAACCACTCGCTGTTCTTTGATCGCCCTGTAGCGGTTTAATCAGTAGCCTGTCGCCTATAACGATCAGCTTTTTAAATTTATTCTCGGGAGTTAA
>CAMPJQ010000090.1 GCA_946886925.1 uncultured Terrimonas sp. | reverse complement strand
ATCAGGCATGAGACAATTGCAGGTACGATGACTTGTTTTTTCCACCGGTAAAAGCAAAAGCTTTGATCTTGTTATAATAAAAATAAGATCCGGCTAAGATCAGCAAGGCAAACAGGGGAAAAACAGATTGCATGCCCATACCGTCCACCGCTGTGTGAGAAACGAATGCGCTGATAAAGTTGAACGTAAAACCTGCGTAGGCCCATTCTTTTATTCTTCCTTTAAAAAAAGGCACTATTAAAATTACGGCGCCCGATACCTTGAAGAAAGTGAGCAGCAGGCGGAAATAATCCGGGTATCCCAAATGACTGATGCCCTGCTTTGCCAGTTCGGTATTGAAGGTTAGTGCTGGCATTACGCCGTCGAGCAAAACGATCAGGGATGTTAGTATCCAGTAAAGCGTTTGATTCTTTTTCATTGTAATAAAGTTGATGTTTGAATAATTGACTTTGACAACACAAAGATGCTGTCAATGATCAAAAAGAGAGCTGTGGTGAAACGCCAATTTAGGGGGGCGATCACGCCAATATTATTTTGTAGCTTTATTTAAAATAAACGAATGAAAAAAATATCGGTATATGTTCCTGAAAGTGCCGTAATAGAAGCGGTTACACCGGCATACCGCACGTTTAAAACAGCCAATGAATTTTTAAAAGCTTCGGGCAAAAGGCCTTTGTTTGATGTGGAATATGTTGCATTGAAAAAAACGGTAAGCACCAACGACGGGGAATACGCCATTAAAATTGACAGGATATTAAAAGACGTAAGCAAAACCGATGTGGTGATCCTTCCCGCGCTGTATGGAGACATTGACCAGGCTGTAAAAGCAAATGCCAGGGCTATACCGTGGATCCAACAAATGTATGCGGGCGGAAGTGAAGTGGCAAGCCTGTGCATCGGTGCATTTTTGCTGGCCGAAACCGGTTTGGCAAATGGCAGAAAATGCTCCACACACTGGGCCTATTATAATTTATTCCGGCAAAGATTTCCGGAAGTGGAAATTGTGGATGGCGCTGTGATCACCGACGAAGGAAGATTGTATTCAAGCGGTGGCGCCAATTCGTTGTGGAACCTGCTGCTCTATCTCCTGGAAAAGTATACCGACCGCGGCACAGCCATCACCACTGCAAAATATTTTGCTATTGACATAGACCGCAACAGCCAGGCGGCATTCACCATTTTTACCGGACAAAAAGACCACAACGATAAAGACATGCTGCGGGTGCAGCAATTTATTGAAGCAAACTTCCAGGAAAAAATTACGGTAGATGAGCTGGCGGATATGGTAAATATAAGCCGCCGGAGCTTTGAAAGAAAGTTCAGGCAGGCTACCAACAATACACCTATCGAATACATGCAAAGGGTAAGGATTGAAGCTGCCAAGCGGAGTTTTGAAGCAAGTCATAAAAATGTAGCCGAGGTAATGTACGACGTGGGGTATACCGATACAAAAGCATTCAGGGATCTTTTTAAAAAAATAACCGGACTCACCCCCATCGAATACAGGAACAAATACAATAAGATGCACATGCAGGAACAGGACGGAGGGCACCGGTACTGCGTGCAGGCGTATGAGGGGCAGTGATCTTAATCAGATCCGGCATATAATAGAAGAAAAAGCCAAGCACATTACATTGATAAAAAGTTAGCGTGACTGCTCTTTTTAAAAATTCTCCGGCTGCGGATATTGGTACCGCTTTCTTTCGGATACTGAATAACGCGATTGGTTCCTTCAAAAAATGATAAAGGGGCGTAAAGAAGGGCATTCCTTTTTGTTTCCGGGAGCTGTTGATGTCGAAAAGGAATTTACCTAAGTAAGATCGTTTGCGTTAATAAAAAACCTACTTTGAGCCTGCGCAGGCAAATGTTTTTTTGAAGCGGTAGTATATACTGATAGTGCTTTTTTCAATTGGGGATGGCAATAAGAAACACGATAAAATCAAACCAGAATGAAGACAATTACCCGGCCCGGTAAACAGCTTTTGAAGCATTCCCTGGTCAGCGCCTTTAAATCAAGCCTGGTTGTGTCAGGTAAGATCTTTCTGATTCCCGCATTGATGTTATACAGCACCCTGTTGCCGGGACAGTCAACATGGGGTGAAGTTTCGAAAGAGATCACAGAAGTGGAGATAAGATCTTCGGCTGACGGTTCCATGCAGAAAGCTATGTTGTACAAAAGCTCAAAAGCAGGGCAGCCGCTTATTGTGCATCTTCATTCCTGGAGCGCCAGTTACCGGACTGCACAGCCGGATATGTTCGCTCAAATCCAATACCGCGACTATAACTATGTTTATCCGGATTTTCGTGGTCCCAATAACCGGCCGGAAGCCTGCGGCAGCGATTTGGTTATTTCCGACATAGCAGATGCTATTGCGTATGCGCTTAAAGAAACCGGCGCAGACGGCACAGAAGTGCATCTTGTTGGCTCATCGGGTGGAGGGGGCGCGGTGATGAATTGTTATATGCGATTGAAGTATCCCGCAAAAAGTTTTTCCGCATGGTGTTCTATTACCGATCTGGAATCCTGGTACTGGGAGGTGCTTGCCCGTGGGTATACAAACTATGCCAATAGCATTATGAAAAGCACCTCATCTGTCGCCACACTCAACATCGGGGAAGCCAAACACCGCTCACCGATGTACTATCCCTATGATCCAAAGCTTCGGGAAGGCGCCAGCCTGAGCATGTATGCGGGAATACATGATGGGTACACTGCAGACGTGCCCATAACGCAAACGATCCACATGTACAATAAGATTGTGAAAGAAAAATACCCGGAAGATACCAATGCAATCGTTCCCGACAGGGACATTATAGAACTGCTTTCCAAACGTTGTTACCCGGGAGCTCCCAGGGCAAACATCGGCGATCGCAAGCTGCATTATCACAAACGGGCAGGCGATATAGAGATGGTAATCTTCGAAGGCGGACACGACCGGCTCGACGACCAGGTCATTGGCCTGATACCGGTTTTGGATAAGGTAAAGCGCAATCCGCTAACGTTCTTAACGCTCGGCGATGCAAATGCTACCGCAAAACTCGGGTGGGCTAATCAACTGAGCATGATATTCCCATACGCTGTGCTGGAGAATCGCTCCATGCCCGATAAGTTCCTGGGCGTTTCCAATGACAGCCTCAATTCGCTGCATACCATAGAGGCAGTTTTGCTTTCCGTGAAGGATAACCCGGATTATATTGTTATTGGTCTGGGAACCAACGATGCCAAAAAACAATACGCATCTCAAAGCAGGGAGTTTGGGAAGAATATGCGGTTACTGATCAGCAGGATCAGGAACAGCGACCTCTATCGCCGTTCCGCTCCGAAACTCATCATTTTGGCCTGCCCTCCGGTCAACGAACGCATCGCTGATCCGGCAGCATACAGTGGCGCAAATAAACGCCTGGCCGGGTTCAATCGGGAACTGTTGAAGATAGCAAGGGAAGAAGAAGCTTTTTATATCAATACCAGTGCTTTGATCACCGCATCGGGGCGATTGACCGACGATGGATACACCGCTTCCGATGGAGTGACGTTAACACCCCGGGCAACGCGCATCGTCGTTGAAGCGATTGCCAGGGCCATCGAAAAAGAGGAATAAATCCAGGCAATAGGAACTTTGCTTTTGAAAAATTTCCAGATTCCCCCGGGAAAATCAATAACACTGAAATGCATAGCTGCCGGTTGAAATGCCAGCTAAACTCAGCCGTATAGTACTGAGTTTGATCATGGTTTACCATGCGCAACACCTCGCAACGGGTATTTGTTTTTTTCTTTACGGGTAAGGATGATATTTTGGATCGTCGGAAACAAACGAGTCAGGTACGGAGATACGGTTGATAACCCGCCCCGTTTCAAACCTTGTCCATGTTTCAAAGCCCGGGCTGCCTTCCGTAAGCTCAATAACACGTGCGCCGCGACACAGGCAGTGATACGTATTAAGCCCGCCTGAAAAGCGTCCATAGGCAAGCGCTATTCCCTGGTGAAGTACAACATAATCGTTGTCGTGGTCGTGTCCCACAAATGCTGCTTTTACATCTTTGCATTCCATAAAGGCCGAGAAAAGGCCAGAGTTAACAGGAGGCACACATTCATTTTCCAGGCGGTAGCCTACTCGTTTATGGGCAGCATTTTGATAGGCAATACCAAACTCAATTAAGGGAATGTGAAAAAAGGCGAGGGCAGGGTAGGGAACCCCATTATTCTCTTTTGTAAATTGTTTACTTTGTTTTACATACCATTTGATCTGATTGCTTCTTATCCAGTCTTCCCGCCGGGGTGCATCGGCGATATCATTAGTAGCGTTTGAATCGAGAAGATAGAACAGGTATGTTATTTCACTGGATCCCGCAGATTTATAAAGTGGAATGACCTGGTTCGTATATCCAAAAAGTTCTTCCACCGATTCTTTTTTGGGTGTGTTCAAACAACCGTCTAGGTTTACCACGATGTCATACACTTTATCTCTCGTAAGTTCTCTTTCTGAATCATGATTTCCGAAAACAACTGCAAAGGGAATGTTTCGGCTACGGGATAAGCCCGTTACCTTTTTCCAAAGCGGAGCCGGATCGTTGTCGGTTGCTATATCGCCGGTATACATTACAAAATCCGGCTTTTCAATGTCCAGTATTTTATTCATAATGTCGTAGGCGTGGTCCGTCTCTCCCGGTTTGTGAACAGCATGGATGTCAGTAAACTGAACGATCCTGAATTTGCCGTTTTTATTGAAGTGCAGTTTCGTTTTTGAAGCATAGTGAGATTTCCCCATTTTCTTATCCGGGGAATTTTCTGCAGGTATTCCGGTACCTGCCAAACCCAATGCACCAGCGGTAAGTGCAGTTTGCCTGATAAAGCTGCGCCTGTTAACGTTGTTGTTTGCCATATGTTTTTTTACAAATTGATCATTTCGGTTTTTTCTTAAACAATTTTTCAGGAGGAATGATTTTTTGAGCCATAGTATTGCTTCCATATCCTGCATGCAATAATACCCGCTCACTTTTGCCATTATAAAACAAGTCGAGTTTAACACGGAAAAAACCTTTTTTCAAATAAACCATTCCTCCGTTGCCCCTGTGTTGGGCAGCATTGTTATTGTTGTTTACGACAAGTTCTGACCCAATGAATAATTTGCTGGCACCTGTTGACCATAGGTAAAAGTTGTATATGCCGTCTTCATCAATCTGGATCCAGCCGGAAAACCGCACACCTGTACCACTCTCAAATTTATTCAAACTATGACTTACGGTTGCTTGAGCAATCCCGTTTTCAGGATCCGACACACCCAGCTCAAAACAAGTAGCGGTATATACCGGTTTCAGCCTGTCAAAATCCGGTAAGCTGTTAACATTGCTGTCGAGATGATAAATAAAATAATTGAGCCCGTGATTGCCGTCACTCCTGGCAACTCTGTATTCTGCTTTAACAAATGTGCTTCTGTCGGATTCATTAAATACAGCAGCAGTAACAATGGCAGAGCTGTTCAAAACGAACGGAGTTGTATATAGTAATGATTTCCTGTTAGGGTTTGAGCCGTCAAGCGTATATCGTATTTCACCTGTTACATCCGCCGGCAATTGAATATCAACAACGGCGGGTGTATCTACAAACAATCCACCATAGGGCACAATGATCTTTTTTGTCGAAAAATAAGGGGGAGGTAATATTGCGCCGCCCTGCCAGATATTGTCCGGCTCTTCAAATCCCTCAAAAGCAGCTTTGTTGGCCCTTCCTGTCCATACCTGCGGAGCTTTCAGACGCAATGCAAAGCATATATTTGCAGCAACATCATATTTATAGATCTGCTGTTTGATCTGGTAGTTTTTCTTTATTCCTCTCCCTGAAAATATGATCGGGGTATTGAACTCCTCGTATGATGTACCTCCGTGTGTATTGGCAATACCGCCATGGTCGGCCACTATCAATACCATGGTATTGGCTGCCATGGAACTGCTGTTGATGCCATCTATCACGATTTTTACGTCGGAATCTGTTTCTTCCACAGCTTTAATATACTCCGGGGACATAAATCCTATACGATGGCCCAGGTGATCGGGGTTGTCAAAATGGATGAAAAGAAAATTGGGCGATTTCTCCTGTATGTAGGCGACAGCTTTTTCAGCAGCTTCTCTTTGTGTTTCACAGGCTGCCCAATAATCCAGTTGCTCCTTATTCAGCAGGTCTCCAAAACCACTCCAGTCATAAACCGCTCCTATTTCCGCCTGCGCATTTTGCGTACGAATTGCGTTAAAGATATTGGGGAATCGTTTGTGGCTGTCGAGGGCGGTATAAGGAAAGTTTGTTACACCCGATCTCCAGGACTCATCAATTGTTCCTGTTGCCTCGGGGCCTGCTCCGCAGAGCATTGCGTTCCAGTTTGGCTTGCTGCTGGTTGGCAATACACTTCGAACAGTGTAGCTGTATGCTCCGGACTTTATCAAACTGTCCATGCAGGGTGTAGATGCGGATTTAAATCCATTGCTGCTTAACCCATCAATGCCAATGACAACAACATGTGTGATGCCCTGTTGGGCCAGTGCCGGACAAAGAGCATGCAGTAAAATACTTATTTTAATCAAAAACAGGCTTTTTACAGCTCCGCAGTTTCTTTTTGCAATCTTCATGTAGCTTTTATTGATCTGTAATGTTCTGCGCTTTGATAAAATTTTTGTAATTAAATCACTATTGTCCGACTAAACTAATATAAAAAAGCGGTTCTAAAGAAACGCCGAATGGTTAAGTTTCATTTGCCACAATTAAACAATAACCATGTCTGAAGTTAAAGAGTTTACCGGACAGCCGGTGTTATCACAGGTAATGAATTTGATAAGTAGTTCTTTGATCAAGGCAAGCAGAAAATATAATGCTAACCGGTATTACAAAAAGCTTCCATTGCGAGTACATCTGGTAAGCCTTTTATATGGCGTGTTCAGCTATTGCAATGGGCCTCGGGAGCTATGTGAGGGATTATTGGCCTGCGAAGGGAAGCTGGCACATTTAGGTTTTGATAAAGCGCCAGCGCGTAGCACACTTTCAGATCAAAATAGTAAAAGAAGCTTTCTGGTATTTGAAATGATATATATTAACAGGTCAATGCGTTCATGTTTTTATTTTGATTTTCCAATAAAACCGGGATGCCTCAATCGTATCCGGGGCATTTTTATCTTTCAATATTGAGGTGGAATTTTACCAAAGCCCAATCTACTTTAAAAGTTGAATGTGAAGCAAAAACTCAACTAATGATTCTTTGCCGGGCGAATGCGGAACCTGCATCAACGAAGATGCGGTGATGGAATGCCAGACGCGTTATTGACTATTATCAATGGTTTTAATTATCTTATATCAATGGCGGGGGAAAACATTAGGGGTAGCTTTGTACAGTAAATAATTCATTGATTAACAAGCAGTTTTGTCCGGATAATTGGCCAAGTAACGGAACAATAGATAGAAGAATGTAATGAACGGAATTAAATTGTTAACCATAAAAAATTAAGAAATTATGAGTAAGAAATTAGAAAATAAGGTGGCCATTATTACTGGTGGCGCCCGCGGTATGGGTGCTTCGCACGCCAGGCGATTTGTATCGGAAGGAGCCAAAGTGGTGATTACGGATATTTTAGAAAAGGAAGGGAAAGCCGTAGCGGATGAATTGGGTGATAATGCCATTTTTATTAAACACGACGTAACAAAATGGGATGAATGGCAAAAAGTGGTATCAACAGCCGAATCTACTTTTGGACCGGTTCATATTTTAATTAACAATGCCGGCATCGGATTTGTTAAGCTGATAGAAGATATCACGGAAGAAGAGTATCGAAAGTCAATTGACATTAACCAGGTAAGTGTGTTTCTGGGGATGAAAGCAGTGGTTTCATCCATGAAGAAGACCAGGAATGGTTCTATTGTTAATATTTCTTCGGTAGCCGGTCTTTTGGCACTGCCACAATATATTACGTATAGTGCTTCCAAGTTTGCTGTGCGTGGAATGTCCAAGGTAGGCGCTTTGGAATTTGCGGACTACGGTATCAGAGTAAACTCTGTACACCCGGGATTGATTGATACACCCATGACCCAGGATGAAAACAATGCTGCTTCTCTGGCAGAATTTGCAAAGGCAATCCCACTGAAGCGTGCAGCCAGCCCGGAAGAAGTAACCAACCTGGTATTGTACCTTGCGTCCGATGATTCAAGCTACAGCACAGGTTCAGAGTTTGTAGTTGACGGCGGAAGCAGCCCATTCTAAAAACGCATGAATAAATTCAGTTCAGGCAGTTTGCCTGATACTGCTTACTTAAGGAATAATGTTTATCAGCCTCATGAAAATGGGGCTGTTTTTTTGATGGCGAAAGCGTATGTTAATCGTTAGCCCGGAAATCGTAATC